>DAIMJK010000081.1:0-12421 GCA_036722245.1 Lysobacterales bacterium | reverse complement strand
GGCGTGGCGGCGGACCAGCTGGCGTCCTTCGAGGCGATCTGCCGGCGCGAGCGCTGTCCCTTCGCGGTGCTGGCGCGGGTGCTGCCGCAGCCGCATCTGCGTTTGCTGGCCGACGACGACTCGGCCGCGGTCGACCTGGATCTGGCGCTGGTGCTGGGCAAGGCGCCGCGCACCGAACGGCGGGCGCCGAGCTATCTCCCGCAGGCCGGTGCGCCACTGAAGCTGAGCGCGATCGATCCGGAGCAGGCCCTGCGGCGGGTGCTGCAGCTGCCGGCGGTGGCGAGCAAGCAGTTCCTGATCACGATCGGTGATCGCACGGTCGGTGGCCTGTGCCATCGCGACCAGATGGTCGGGCCGTGGCAGACGCCAGTGGCCGATTGCGCGATCACGCTGGCCGGTTTCGATGATGCGGCCGGCGAGGCCTTCGCCCTTGGCGAGCGCACACCGCTGGCCGTGTGGGACGCGGCGGCCTCGGCGCGGATGGCGATCAGCGAGGCGATCACCAATCTGATCGCGGCTGATATCGAGGACACCGCGCAGATCCGCCTCAGCGCGAACTGGATGGCCGGGCTGGGCGAGCCGCAGGCCGATGCCGCTTTGTGGCGGGCAGTCGAAGTCGTAGGGCGCGAGCTTTGTCCGGCGCTGGGCATCGGTATCCCGGTCGGCAAGGACTCGCTGTCGATGCACGCGCGTTACGAAACACCGGCGGGCTCGGCGCACACCCGCGCGCCGTTATCCCTGATCGTGACCGCCTTTGCGCCGGTCGCCAGCGTCGATCGCAGTCTGACGCCGGAGATGCAGAACCCCGATGAACCCAGCGATCTGTGGCTGATCGACCTGTCCGGCGGCGCAGATCGGCTCGGCGGCAGCGCGCTGGCTCAGGTCCATGGCAGTGCTGGCGGTGCGGTGCCCGATCTGGACGATCCCGCCAGCCTGCGGGCATTGGTCCGGCTGCTCGCCGCCGCCCGTCGCGCCGGCCTGGTCCAGGCCTGGCACGATCGCAGTGACGGCGGCCTGTGGGTTTGCCTGCTGGAAATGGCCTTCGCCGCCCGCTGCGGCTTGGGGATCGAACTGGCCGACGATATCGAGCCGCTGGCACGCTTGCTCAGCGAGGAGCCGGGCGGTGTGGTGCAAGTGCGCCAGAGCGACCGTGCTGCGTTCGAGTTGCTGCTGGCGCAGTTCGAGTTGACCGAGCTGGCGAGCATCGTCGGCCGGCCGATGGCGGCGCCGCGGATCGAGCTGCGCGCCCGTGAACTGAGCTTCAGCGCCCCGCTGCACGAGTTGCTCGGCCTGTGGAGCGAGACCAGCTGGGCCATGCAGCGGCTGCGTGACGAGCCGGGCTGCGCCGACGCCGAGCGCGCCGCGCTGCTCGATCCGGCCACCGCCCCGTTACCCTGGCGGGTTGCCTTCGACCCCGAACCCGAATTGCCCCTGAGCACCGCGCTGGGTCGCCGACCGCGGGTCGCGATCCTGCGCGAGCAGGGCGTCAACGGCCAGGTCGAGATGGCCGCCGCTTTCACCCGCGCGGGCTTCGATGCGGTTGACGTGACGATGAGCGATCTGCTGGCCGGTCGGCGAAAGCTCAAGGATTTCCATGGACTGGCGGCCTGCGGCGGCTTTTCCTACGGCGACGTGCTCGGCGCCGGGCTGGGCTGGGCCAAGGGCATCCTGTTCCATCAAGCCCTGGCCGACCAGTTCGGCGACTGGTTCAGGCACGACGATCGCTTCACGCTGGGCGTGTGCAACGGTTGCCAGATGCTGTCGGCGCTGAAGTCGCTGATCCCCGGCGCGCAATCCTGGCCGCGCTTCCGCCGCAATCGCAGCGAACAGTACGAGGCACGCCTGGTCGGCGTCGAGGTACTGCCGAGCGCCTCGGTATTGCTGACCGACATGGCCGGCGCGCAGTTGCCGGTGGTGGTCGCCCACGGCGAGGGCAGGGCGGAGTTCGACTCGGCCGCCGACCAGTCCCATGCCCAGGTTTGTCTGCGTTTTGCCGGCAGCAGTGATACCTTCCCGGCCAACCCCAACGGTTCACCGGCCGGGATCACCGGTTTGACCGCGGCCGATGGCCGGGTCACCATCCTGATGCCGCACCCGGAGCGGATCTTTCTGAGCCGGCAGCTGTCCTGGAAGCCGGCATCCTGGTCGCATCAGGCTTCCCCCTGGATGCGCTTGTTCCACAACGCGAGGCGCTTCGTGCGTAGCTGAAGACATGTTTCTAGGCCCATTGCGAACACTGCTGTTCAGCGCCGCCCTGTGGCTGCCGCTGGCATTCTTCATCTGGTTCTACCTGTCGGCGATCCTGGTGATGCCGGTGCGCTGGCTGGCCGAACTGGTGCTGGTGAGCTGGATGCCGCACATTTTCACCGCGAGCGAGCAGACTGGCTATCTGGTGACCATGTTCACGACACTGCCGATCGACCAGGGGATGCTGCCGCCAGGGGTCGACCCGAGCATGGTTCAGCCGATCAGCATCGACGTCAATCCGATGATTTACGGCTACAGTTTTCCGGTCCTGATCGGGCTGGTGATGGCCACGCCGCTGTTGCTGCGCCAGCGTGCCCTGCAGATCGCCATCGCGCTGGCCTGCCTGTGGCCGGTACAGAGTTTCGGGGTGGTCTTCGATGTGCTGAAGTCGCTGCGCTTCGAGAGCGGTACGGTCGGCATCGTGGCGATGGAGAACGTCGGCCTGTCCGCCAATCTGCTCGCCTTTTGCTATCAGGCCGGTTACCTGATCCTGCCGGCGGTGTTTCCGATCTTCCTGTGGGTGGCGATGAACCGCGAGTTCATCCAGCGGCTGGTGACGGTCGACGATGATCGGCTCGAAGATGTTGCCTACGGCGTGCCCGAGCCCAAGTCGAAGCCGAAAGCCGAAGGCGACAGCGTCAGCGAGCCGCAGAAGGAACCGACGCCGTGATGAGCAGCGCCGAAGCAGCCGGCACCGAAGGCGCCGCTCCGGTCGAGACCGTCGCGCCGATCTCCGATCAGGAAGCGCGCATCGTCCAGGTGCTGATCGATCGTGCCCGGCTCAAGGACGCCGACCTGCAGCGCGCTCGCCGGGTTCATGCCGAGAACGCCGAAGGCAGCCTGCTCGCGCTGCTGACCCGACTTGGTCTGGCCGGCGAGCGCGAAGTCGCCGAGGCCAGTGGCGAGGTGCTGCAACTGCCGCTGGTGTCGGCCAAGGACTGCCCCGAGGTTCCGCCGTCGGGCGTGCAGCTGAGCCTGCGTTTTCTGAAGCATTTCCATGTGGTGCCGGTGGGCGAGACCGACGATCAGATCACCCTGCTGGTGGCCGACCCGAACGACCCCTATCCGGTCCAGGCCGCGCGCATGGCCACCGGCCGATCGGTCCAGGTGCAGATCGGGCTGCGCAGCGAGATCGACGATCTGATCGAGCGCTATTACGGTCAGGGGCGTTCGGCGATGGGCGCGATCGTCGAGAACCTGAGCGAGGACGGTGGCGGCGAGGACGATGTCGAGCACCTGCGCGATCTGGCTTCCGAGGCGCCGGTCATCCGGCTGGTCAACCTGCTGATGCAGCGGGCGGTCGAGGCGCGCGCCTCGGACATCCATATCGAGCCGTTTGAAAACCGTCTGCGCGTGCGCTACCGCATCGATGGCGTGCTGCAGGAAGTCGAATCGCCGCCATCCAGTTCTGCCGCGGCGGTGATCTCGCGCGTCAAGATCATGGCCAAGCTGAACATCGCCGAGCGCCGACTGCCGCAGGACGGACGCATCCTGCTGCGGGTTCAGGGCAAGGAACTGGACCTGCGCGTATCGACCGTGCCGACCGCCTACGGCGAGAGCGTGGTGATGCGTATCCTGGATCGCGAGAATGTCGTGCTCGACTTCCAGGCGCTCGGCTTCACCGATGAGTTCCTGCCGCGCTTCATGAAGGTGCTGGAGATGCCGCACGGCATTCTGCTGGTCACCGGCCCGACCGGCTCGGGCAAGACCACCACGCTGTACACCGCGCTGGAAAAGCTCAACACCGCCGAGGTCAAGATCATCACGGTCGAGGATCCGGTCGAGTACCAGATCGAGGGGGTCAACCAGATCCAGGCCAAGCCGCAGATCGGGATGGACTTCGCCCACGCACTACGCTCGATCGTGCGCCAGGATCCGGACGTGATCATGATCGGCGAGATGCGCGATCTGGAGACCGCCAAGATCGCGATCCAGTCCGCACTGACCGGGCATCTGGTGCTGTCCACGCTGCACACCAACAACGCCGCCGGCGCGGTCACCCGCCTGCTCGACATGGGCGTGGACGATTATCTGCTCTGTTCGACCGTCAACGGTGTGCTCGCCCAGCGGCTGGTGCGTCGGCTCGATCCGGTCGAGCGCGAACGCTATGCCGCGTTGCCCGAGGTTGTGGAAGAACACCAATTGCGCCGCTACACCCAGGATGACCCGGTGATGCTGTACCGCCCGGTGCCGTCCGAGCGCACCCTGACCGGCTACATGGGTCGGACCACGATCATGGAATTCCTGGTCACCTCCGAACCCCTGCGCCGGCTGATCATGCAGCACGCCGACATGAACCGGCTGGAAGAACAAGCCCGCAGCGAAGGCATGCGCACGATGTACGAAGACGGCCTGGTCAAGGCGCTGGCCGGCGTCACGACGCTGGAAGAGGTGTTGCGGGTGACCCAGGAGAATTGATGAACATGCGCGTCGGCATTCCTTGGCGGAGTCGTGGCGGGTGTTCGCTCCGAATCGCAGTCAGGGCCCAGGGCTCAGGGCCCAGGGCCCAGTTTGGGTCGCGCACCCCCTGGGCCCTGGGCCCTGAGCCCTGGGCCCTCAGCGCCATACCCGACACGCGCCCTCGCGTATCCTCAGCCCACATCGGAGCCGCAAACTAGTGCCCGCCTTCCGCTACAAGGCCGTCGCCCCGTCCGGCGAAGTGCTGCAGGGGCAGATGGACGCCGAGACTCTGGAAGATGTCATCGCCCGGCTGCAGGAGCAGGGCAATCTGCCGCTGGAGGCGGTGTCTGCCGATGCGGCCGGCGCGGTCGGTCTGGCCAATCTGTTTCGTTCCAGCGGCATCTCGCAGGACGAGGTGGCGCAGTTCACGCAGCAACTGGCGACACTGCTCGGGGCCGGACTGCCGCTGGACCGGGCGCTGCAGATCCAGGTCGATCTGGGCGAGAAGGATCGCTTCCGTCGCCTGGTGCAGCGCATTCGCGACGATGTCCGTGGCGGCACCTCGCTGTCCGAATCGCTCGATCGCCAGCACGGGGTGTTCTCGCGGCTGTACATCAACATGGTCCGTGCCGGCGAAGTGGGCGGTACGCTGGACCAGACCCTGACCCGGCTGGGTGAGTATCTGGAGCGCTCCAAGGATCTGAAGTCCTCGATCGTATCGGCGCTGATCTATCCGTGCATCCTGCTGGTCCTGGCCGGTGCCGCGCTGGTATTCCTGCTGTTGTTCGTGATCCCGCGCTTCACCCCGATCTTCGAGGAGCTGGGCGGTGACCTGCCCCTGCTGACCCAGATCGTGCTGGCCCTGGCCAACGCCCTGCGCTACGGCTGGTGGGCGATCGCACTCGGCGTCTTCGGGGTCTTCTACTATTTCCGCCAACAGTTCGCCCATCCGGCCTCCCGGCTGGTCTGGGACGGAAGGCTGTTGCGGATCAAGGCGCTCGGCGACCTGCTGGCGAAGATCGATACCGCTCGCCTGGCCCGCACCACCGGCACCTTGCTGAAGAATGGCGTGCCGCTGCTCGGCAGCCTGTCAATCGCCCGCAATGTGCTGACCAACACCGTGCTGGCACAGAAAGTCGACGAAGCAAGCAAGGAAGTGAAGACCGGTGGCCGACTGGCCCACTCGCTGACCGAAGGCGGCCTGTTCCCGCGGCTGGCGCTGCAGATGGTCAGCGTCGGCGAGGAGACCGGCCAACTCGACAACATGCTGCTGAAGGTGGCCGACACCTACGACCGTGAAGTGCGGGTGGCCATCGACCGGATGATGGCGGCGCTGGTGCCGGTAGTGACGATCATTCTGGCCGCCTTCATCGCGATGATCGTGCTGTCGATGGTGATGGCGATCATGTCGATGAATGAGTTGTTTGCTTGATTGAGAGCAGGGCTGAGGGGTGAGGGCTGAGGGGTCAGAAGAGCGAGGGCCCAGGGCTCAGGGCCCAGAAGAGCCACGGCAGTCCGCTTGTGCTCTTGCTCTTGCGTAAAACCTAAAACCTAAAACCTAAAACGGTTCTTCCCAACGCGTCGGATGCCGGTGAGGGTAGCGAAACCCCAGGGAACCTTGGGCGCGGTTTTCGGTCGGAACCAAACTGACCGGCAACGACAGTCGCTTCGGCTTGCGCGAAGTGGTGGCAGGCTCTAGCTTGCGTAGCTTGGGATGAACGCTGTCAGCAGCCTTGAGTCCGGCCCGATTCCGCGCGGGGGCGATCGAGCCATGAATCCATCGAACATGAGAGGTGATAGGGCAATGACCATACGAGGACGAATCAATCGCGGCCAGGCGGGTTTCAGTCTGATCGAGGTACTGTTGGTGCTGGCGCTGATCGCGGCGATCGGCGCGCTGGTGGCGCAGAACATCTTTGGTGCCGGCGAGAAGGCGAAGTATCGTCTGGCACAAGGTGCGGTCAAGAAGATCAGCATGGCGGTCGACAACTACTACATCGACACCGGCAATCTGCCGAGCAAGCTCGATGATCTGATCAGCCGACCCGGCAGTGGCAGCGGCTGGGACGGCCCGTATCTGAAGGAAAACGAGCTCAAGGATCCGTGGGACCAGCCTTACCAGTACAAGGCCCCTGGCGACCACGGCCCGTACGACATCATGTCCTACGGTGCCGATCGGAAGCCGGGCGGAGATGAGAAGGGCAGGGATATCGGCAACTGGATGAGCTGAGCCGGTCGGGCTGAGGTCCGCCCGCTCCGCCTGGTCAGCCCATGAAGGTCGACATCCTCCCGTTCAGAGCTCAGCGACCGGCGCCCGCTCGCTCCGGCGCCGGCTTCACCCTGCTTGAGATGCTCGCGGTGCTCGCGATCGTGTCGCTGGTGGCCGGTGTGTTCACCATTTCGATCGTTGGCCGACTCGACAGCATGAAAGTCAGCGGTGCGGCCAAGGATGTGATGGCGGAACTGCGCTATGCCCGCAGCAAGGCGATCGTCAGCCGGTCTGAGCAGGTGCTGGAGATCGACGTGGAAGCGCGCACGGTGCAAGGCCCTGGCCGGGAGCCGGTGCAACTGCCCGAGCAAATCGAGCTGCGATTGTTGACCGCGCAGCAGGAAGTCAGCGGCGGCAGCAAGGGGGCGATCCGGTTCTTCTCCGACGGTGGCTCCACCGGTGGCAAGGTCACCTTGCTGACCGAGTCCCGTCAGTGGGAGGTCAAGGTCTCCTGGCTGACCGGCGAGATCGAACTGGACGATGGCCGCGATGAGGGTTGAGGCCCGACACCGGCACGCGCGCCGCAGTTCGGGCGCAGGCCCGGGCAGGCGCGGCGCGCGTGGTTTCACACTGCTGGAAGTGCTGGCCGCGTTCGTGGTCTTCGTGTTGATCTTCGGCAGTATTCTGGAAACTCTTTCGCTGGCCGGGCGCAATTCGCGCCGCAGCGCCGACATCACCACCGCCGCGCAATGGGCGCAGAGCAAGCTCGACGCAGTCGGTATCGACCCGCCACTGGAGCAGGGCGGTGAGAGCGGGCGCTTCGATGATCGCTATCGCTACCGGCTGGACATCACGCCCTTCGATCCACCGGTCATCGAGGGCCAGATGACCCCGGCAGTGGCGGTGGACATGTTCCGGATCGAATTGATCGTGACCTGGTCTGATGGCTACCGCGAGCGCGAACAGCGTTTTGTCACGGTTCGATCCCGGCTCAAGGAAGGGAACGTCTGAGCATGAACAGGACGAGGATTCCGCATCGCTCAAGGACTCGCGGCACCGCGCCCGCGCGCGGCTTCACGCTGATCGAGTTGCTGCTCGCGATCAGTCTGCTCGCGCTGCTGTTCGCGATGGCTTATGCCGGCTTGCGCGGTGGGGTGAAGGCGGCCGATGCCGGCGAGGCATTGATCGACCGCACCAATCGGGTCCGGGTGGCGCAGGAGTTCCTGCGTCACCAGCTCTCACGCCTGTTGCCGCTGGCGATCGAGCAGGACACCAGCACCGGCGAGGTCACCGTGTTCGAGGGCGAGCGCTCGAGAATTCGCTATGTCGGGCCGATGCCGGGTTATCTCGGTTCCGGTGGTCCCTACGTGCAGGAACTGGAACTCATCCGTGATGGTCGTAACCGGCAACTGGTGTTTCGGCACTGGTTGTTGAACGGCTTCGACCCGGATCAGGCCAGACGCGACGAGGTCTTGCCGGTGCGTCTGCTCGACGGCATCCGGCGCGGTGGCTTCGAGTTCCGCACGGTTGATGACAGCGGCGAGATCAGCAACTGGGAAGGCACTTGGGAGAACGAGACGCAAACGCCACTGATGATCCGGCTGGAGCTGGAAATGGCCGATGGCAGCCGGCTGGTCTGGCCGACCCTGGACGTGGCGATGGCGGTTGATGCCGGATCCACCCGCGGCAACGTGCGTGGCAACTTCTTCAACACCCAGACCCAATGAAGCACGAAGGCTACAGTACCAGGCACCGGGAGCCGCCACGTCTGGGTTCGAGCGAGCGGGGCATTGCCCTGATCATGGTGCTGTGGTTATCGATCCTGCTCGCGGTACTGGTCGCGAGTTTTTCGATCGCCGCTCGCATCGAGACGCTGCAGGCGCGCAATCTGGTCGATTCGGTCCAGGCCCGCTATGCCGCCGAGGCGGGCCTGCACCTGGCGGTCTACCAGTTGCGCATGCCCGATCCGCTGCAACGCTGGACCGGCGATGGGCGCAGTTACCAATTCGATCTGGAGGGTACCGTGATCGACATCCAGCTGATCGACGAATCAGGCAAGGTGGATGTCAACGCCGCCGACATGCCGACCCTCATGCAACTGTTCCAGCAGGCTGGGCGAACCCTGGAGGACGCCGAGATACTGACTTCGCGAGTGATGGACTGGCGCGATCCGGACGATCTGATCACCGAACCCGGCGGCGCGGAGAAGGGCGATTACGAGGCGGCAGGGCTGTCCTATGGTCCGCGGGATCAGCCGTTTCAGACCGTCGACGAGATCCAGCAGGTGATGGGCATGGACTACGACACCTATCGGCGGCTGGAGCCGCTGGTGACGATCTATTCCGGCCGGACCGAGCCGAACTGGGCGCTGGCGCCGCGCGAGGTGTTGATGGCTTTCCTGCAGGCCGATCCGCTGGCCATCGATCAGTTCATCGAAATGCGCGAGACCTCGCCGCCCGGCACCCCGCTGATCTTGCCCGATGGTCGACCCGCCTTGGCCCAGGGCGGCGGACTGACGTACACTGTGCGGTCGCTTGCGACGCTGCCAAGCGGCGCCTCTGCCACGCTGGAGGCGACCATCCGTCTGGGCACCGGCAGCGTTGCGGCCAGGCCTTTCCGGATTGTTCGCTGGCGCGATACACCCACTTCCTAGAAGTTTGATGACCCCAATCCTCACTCAACCGCTGGAACGGCTCCGCGAACGCTACGCCGAAAGTGGCCTGCGCACCTTCCTGTGCTGGTGGCGCGACGAGCTCTTCGATTGCCTGCCGCCACACTGGCGCGACTTCCTGCGCCACGAGCCGGCTCGGCTGGTGGTCTGGCTGGACGGCGAGCGGCTGCGTTTCGAACGTCGCCGCGCCGACCAGCTGGAGGGCACGCTGAGCGCGCCGCAGAGTGAGCTGCAGGTGGACCGCGGGCCACTCGATGTGTTGATCGGCCATGGTGACGAACGGGTGGCGCAGATCGTGGTGGCGCTGCCGGGCACGGACGTGATGCGGCGGCGACTGCAGTTGCCCGAAGCCGCCAAGGCGAACCTGAATCAGGTGCTGGCCTTCGAGATGGATCGGCAGACGCCGTTCAAGGCCGACCAGGTGTACTTCGATGCCCGCGTGCTCAAGCGTGATCCGCAGACTCGTCAGCTGGCTGTGGACCTGGCGGTCGTGCCCAAGGGCATCGTCGAACAGGCGGTCGCCCGGCTGGCGACTCTCGAGATTGCGCCGACCGTCATCGATGGCAGCGCCGGCACCGAACGGCTCGGCTTCAACCTGCTGCCGGCGGCCCTGCGTACCCATCAGACGGATCGCCGCACCCGCATCAACTGGATTCTCGCCGCCGGTGCGGTGGCGCTGGTAGGGGTGGTTATGTGGCAGTCGCTGGTGCTGCGCGAGCAGACGATGGACACGCTGCTGGCGGATGTGGAGATCGCCAAGCAGGAAGCGCTGCAGAGCGCCGAACTCGAACGTCAGGTACGCGAGGCGATCAATGCCGCCAACTTCCTTGCGCGCAAGCGACTGGAGCGGCCGGCGACGATCGAGATCCTGCGCGAACTGACCCAGCTTATTCCGGACGGCACCTGGCTGGAGCGCCTGAGTTTCGTCGGCGAGCAGGTCCAGATCCAGGGCCAGAGCGAGCGCGCCGATCAGCTGATCGGCATTCTCGGCCAGTCGCGCTATCTCGAGTCGCCGACCTTTCAAGGAATCATCCAGCCAGACGGCCAGACCCGCAAGGAGCGCTTCACCATCATGGCCAGGGTACGCACGCCCGCACAGGAGGACAGCGATGGCACTAACGCTGTTGCCCGAGCCGAGTAAGCGCCGGCCGGTGGCCATCGCGCTGTTCGTTGCGGCGCTGGTGCTGCTGTATTTCCTGTTTCTGCATGGCTTCGTCGCGCGCCACCTGGAGTACGGCGCGCAGATCGACGACCTGCTCGCGCAGGAGCAGCGTTTCCGTGCCAAGGCGATGGAACGCCCGGGGCTGGAGCAGCGCCTGGCCGAAATCCGGCGGCAGGAAGCGGGCAATTCGCACTTTCTGCCGGACCAGAGCTTCGATCTGGCCGCCGCCTCGCTCAACAGCCGGCTCAAGCAGGTGATCGTGGCCCAGGCCAGCGACCAGCAGCGCTGTCAGGTGATCAGCAGCCAGAACGAGAGGGCGCGGGAGCCGGAGTTGTACGAACGGGTCACGATCAAGGTCCGGATGCGCTGCGATCTGCCCGATCTGTCCAAGATCCTGCACGTGCTGGAAACCCAGAGCCCGGCCCTGCTGGTGACCGAGCTGAACCTGTTCCAGCAGGTCTTCACCGGTGCGGGCGGCGGCGCCATGCTCGGCAGCATGGACATCCGCTTCGATCTGTCCGGCTATATCCGTAAACCCGGAGGCGAGGCGTGAACGGACTGACACCGGCCAAGCTGATCACCTTCGTGCTGGCGGGTCTGTGCGGCCTGATGCTGCTGATCGCCCTGATTCAGAGCCTCGGCATCGGCTCAGGCTACACCCTGCAGGCACCGGAGCCGGAGACACTGGACAGCGCCCTGCAGGAACCGTTGATGGTGGTGCAGAACAACCTGGCCGACATCACCGCCTACAGCGAGATCGAGCAACGCCCGTTGTTCAATGCCGATCGGCGGCCGCAGGCCCAGGTGACCATCGAAGCACCCGTCGAGCAGCCGACGATTGCGCCGGTGCCGCTGAACGCGACCCTCGCCGGCATCGTCCTGACGCCGGCGGCGCGAGTGGCGCTGGTGCGCAACGATGCCACCCAGGAGGTGTTCCGCGTTCGTGAGGGCATGCCGCTGCCCGGTGACCTCGGCGGTTGGCGCCTGAAGGAACTTCAGCCGCGCGATGCCGTCTTCGAAGGGGGCTCGCAGGGTGAGGCGATGCTGAAACTGGACCCGGCCGACGAAACGCCGCCGGCACCGCCGCCACCGCCGGTGGCCAATGCGGTACCCGGGCAACCGGCCGAACCGGGTCAGCCGGGGCAGCCGGGGCAGCCCAGCCCGGTACGAGGTCAAACGGCAGAACAGGCCGCAGCACAACAAAGCAATGATGCGGCGGCGCGCGAGGCCGAGGTTCGCCGCATCATCGAGGAACGCCGCCGGCAGATGCGTGAGGAAGCCGAGCGCATGAACACCCAAAAGCAACAGAACTGAGGGTTCGGAGTGATCAAAGCGATGCGAATTTTGGCCCCGCTGGGGCTGCTCATCCTGCTCAGCAGTTGTGCGACTGGATCGTTGCGACCCGGCGATGAGTCGGCCCGTCAGGCCGACTTGATTGCCGCCTTGCAGAAGACTGGCGACAGCGATCTGGCGCGCCAGGCGGCTGCGCCGGTCATGCCTGCCAGCACTCCGTCCGCGCCGGACGACGCCACCCCGGCCGAGAGCGGTTTCATCCAGCGCGGCAGCGGCCAACTGATCAACGTCGAAGCGGCCTCGCGTGCCCCGAGGCCGCTGCCGGCCGATGGCGACATCACCTTCAATTTCGAGGGCGCCGGCATTCCGGAGGTGGTCAAGGTCATTCTCGGCGACCTGCTGCAGGAGAACTACGTGATCGCGCCGGGCGTCGGTGGCC
>DAIMJK010000080.1:0-12505 GCA_036722245.1 Lysobacterales bacterium | reverse complement strand
GGATCCTGGGCTGGCAGACTCCGCTTCTGGGGTATTTGAAATGCCTATTCCCGTGGCGATCTGGGTGCCCGGCGTGCCGCACAGCAGGTCGCCTTCCCAGTGGCCAGGAACAGCGCGATCTTCGGCCTGCGCAGGGCGCTCACGAATCGAGACCGCATCGACGATTTGTCCGCCACCGGTGCCACTCTTGCCGCGATAGTGACGGCCGTAGCGCATGGAGCGCCCGCGGCGCAGGTGCGCAACGAGCTCCTGTTGCAGCGCGCCGCGGGTCTGGATGAACAGCGTGCGGTAGATAGTTTCATGCGACACGCGCCTACTGTCATCGTTGCCCAATTCCCTGGCAAGCCAGCCTGCAATCTGCTGCGGCGACCAGTTCAAGCGCAGCTTCTGGGCGATCAGGCGGGCCAGCGCTGGATGCTGCGCCAGATGGCAGGGCTTGGGACGCTGCGCATTGCGCCAGGCCTGCCGATCAGCAGCCACGGCTCGATAGCTGCCCTGGCCACCGTGCCGGGCGATCTCGCGACTGATACTCGACGGCGCACGTCCCATCCGCTGCGCCATCGCCCGGATGGAATCGCCAGCACAAATCCCCCGCGAGATCTCTTCGCGCTCGCTCAGCGACAGCGCTCGGGCGGAACGGTAGCGCAAGTCAGCCACGCCACCGCGTCGTCTGAGCAGCCTGAGCAAGGGACTGGGGTAAATCCCCAGCGCCCGGGCAATCTCGGCACAGTTCTCACCGGCTTGCCAGCGTCGCCACACTTCAGTCTTGAATGCCGGAGTAAACCGAGGGCCTCGACTCATAATGCAACCTCCCATCCATCACCATATTAGGATGTTGCATCGACCCATTGAGAACGCCTGTGTTTGAAATGCCTATTCCCCGGACTCCAGCCCGCCAAATCTGATCGTTTCCAGACCGCTGACGAGGTACTGAGTCTCCTTGAGCGCATCCGCTCTGGTTCACCACCTATCCAGTGCGCCGGAACATTAATCAAGGCGACAAACGCACGGTTTGAGCGGATGGCCGATAGCCACCCGATTCTTTCAGCTACCGTGTATGCGTCGGTGGGCTGTCTGGTTCTGATCGGAATCATCACAACGTGCATGGCCGCCCTCGGCCCCTGACAGCAATTGATCTGCGACCGGGGGTGCAGTGAGACGCGAAATTTTCCCGGCCCGCCGGGTTCTCAAAATGCCTTGGCGCGTTGATGGGCATCGACCCGGCCTCACTCTAACGCCCTGAAGTGATGCGGTCGACGCATCGCTGAATCGCCTTTCCAGCATGCTGGAACTTGCGGGGGAGGATGAGAAATGCCTGGATAGCGCCGCAGTTTTGACTGGCGAATTCGACTCTTTAGCGCGATATGGCATGGACGATCAGCAACCCGGATCGCTTGCGCGACGCACACTCCATGCTTTCTGAGTACGCATAGTCGGCGCCGTTGAGTTCAAGCGAAATGCTGACCTCTATTGATTGCCCTGGTATGCACGGAACAGGCACTGCGTTGCCCGGATTGTACTGAGGCTGGTCCTGCATCCAGAAATACTGTTCGTAGTCGACGATCAATTGGGTAGGAGGTTGATTCGGTAGCGCATAGGTGAATGAATGGATTCGCACCGACTGGACGTGTGGATTTGGCCCCGCCTTGGTGTCTGCGTCGCGCACAAACACCTGAAAGTAGATTGACTCCGGCGTGCGTACCGTCTTGTGGATGAAGGGAAAGTCCGAGCGCTCATCGGGAAACCAGGACGCGTAGCTCGAAATATGCAGCTCGCTTCGGCCGTCGAGCGCCTTGGTGAGAGGCGTATAGTGCACTAACTCGTAGCGGACACAGCCGACCGAGAGCAGCGCCGCAGCCAACACGCCAACGCGAGCGGGTTGGTGACGCCGAGAAGGCGTCGTGCGTTCAGTCAATCTGTCCCGGGTTAGCGCCATTGAGTCCTCGACATGAATGCGGCACCGCAACTCCTCGCTACTTTACTAGCGTCTCGCTGCCTGCTTCCGCGGGTGCGCAACATGATCGGACTCCAACTTGCCGCTGGCTGGGGCATGTCCGCTCTGCAGCGGCGCGCAAGATCAAGCAACCAATGGAACCCCTGCCATCGCCGCATACGCCGGGCTGGTGAGCAGATGATTCACGCGTTCGCAAACCTCCTGTTCAAGTCTCCGGCAGGCTCGCGCGAGATTCCGAAGAAGAGGCAGTAGAGCACCGGGGTCAATCCGAGCGAGACGAGCAGGGTTCCGAGGCCGAGCCCAAACGCCAGTGCGCTCGCCATGCCGAAGAAGAGAATGTCCTTCGCGATAATCAAGGGCAAAAGGCCGATAACCGTCGTGACAGTTGACATCAGAATGGGCCAGAGTCGGCGCTGGCAAGCACTTACCACGGCCTCGAACCGGTCACGTCCGGGGTCCTGTGTCTCGATGTCGATCCGGTCTACCAACACGATCGAGTTGTTGATCAGGATGCCGATCAACGCGAATAGCGCGAGGATGACCATGAAGCCGAACGTGGCCTGCATCACGTAGAGGCCCACCGCAGCGCCGATGACCACGAACGGCAGGGTCATCAGCAGCAGGATCGGTCGCTTGAAGCCGTTGAACTGCAGGACCAGCGTGACCAGGAACAGGGAGAAAATCAGCGGCATCGTGGCCGCGAGCGCGGCGTTGGTGGCGTTGATCTCATTGAGCAGGCCATCGAACTCGACGTAGTGCCCCGGCGCGAGGGTTTTGTTGAACTCGGCGATCTTGGGCGCCAGGATCGGCACCATGTCCTGCGGCGTCAGGCCCGGATTTCGGCCTTGCACGGTGACCGTTCGGGTCAGGTCCTCGCGCTGGATGAAGGAGTAGCCCGGGACCCGGTCCACGCTGGCGACCTGGGACAAGGGGATGGCCTCGTCGGCTGTCGAGGAGTACAGCGAGGCCGTGCGCAAGCGATCGATGCTGTTGCGCTCACTGCCGGTGCTGCGAATAACGATGGGGATGACTTCATCCCCGTCCCGGTATTGAGACACCGGGCTGCCTGAGGCGAACTGGCCCAGGACCCGGGCGATATCGGCCGACGTGACCCCGGCAATGCGCGCCGCCTGCTGGTCGACCCGGACCTCCAGGCGGTCGATCCGGTTGTACCAGTCCGACCAGATGTCGATCGTGCCGGGGATATCCAGAAGCATGCGCTCGAGATGCACGGACTGCTCGAAGATGTAGTCGGCGTCCGGGCCCTTGATCTGCAGTTCGATGACGTTGGGGTCCGACTGGCCCAGGAACATGCGCGAGACCCGCGTGTTGGCGTCGGGCACCGCGGCCCGGAAATCGTCGCGCAGCCTCGGGACGTTGGCGATGGCGGCCTCGATGTCGGACAGGTTGATGACGACGAAAGCCTTGTTGGGTGCCGGGTCCACCGGCGCCAGCGACAGCACGAAGCGCGGTCCGCCAAAGCCGACGTAGCCCGCGTAGCTGATGACGTCGGGATAGCGCTCCTTGTCGTCGATGACCTTCATCATCTGCTCGAGACGCGCCTGGGTCGTGCGCTGCGTGACCCCGGCCGGCAGGTCCACGTACACCAGGATCTGCGCCCGGTCGCTCTCGGGCAGGAACTTCTGGTTGATCGTGCCCATCAACGCCACGCTCAGTACCAGCGTGACGACCATGAAGCCAACGTAGGACCAGCGAAAGCGCAAGAGCAGATTCAGAATTTTGCCGTAGACGTTCTCCGCGCCTGCAAACACCTTTTCGCTGAGGGACGGCTTTGGCCGAGCGCCGTTGGCCGGCGGGGCGGGAACGCTCACGAAGTGATAGCACAGCGTGGTCGTGACCGTCATCGCGAACACCCAGGAGAGCGACAGCGAGATCATGATCACCTGGGAGATCGACCGGGTGTACTCCGCCGACGCGGTCTGGGCGATCATCAACGGCAGAAAGACTGCGATGGTGGTGAAGGAAGACGCCAGCAGCGGGAAGGCCAGCTCGGAGCTGGTTTGCTGCAGTGCCCGGTCACGGTCGCCATGTTCGGTCAAGCGTCGCTTGAAGTCCTCCGCGATCACGATGCCGTTGTCCACCAGCAGTCCCAGGGAGATGATCAGGGTGGCCAGGCTCATGCGTTCGAGTTGCATCCCGAAAATGCCCATTACCCCCAGCGTGGCCAGGATGACGGCGGGAATGATGGAGCCCACAACAAGCCCGGTCCGGATGCCCAGGAAGATCACCACGACGATCAGGACGATGAACAGCGTCTGCATCATGTTCACCGAAACGCCATACACGGCGTTCTCGACCTGATCGGCCTGGTAGGTGATGACATCGAAGTTCAGGCCCGCAGGCAGCGTGGTGCGGAGCTCGTCGATGGTTGCCGACGCCCGGCGCGAATAGTTGATTACCGATTGGTCCGAACGCATGGCCACGGTCAGGACGACGGCCTCGTGGCCATTGAAGTAGGCCTTGTTGCTCGGGGGGTCGATGTAGCCATGCCGCACCGTTGCTACGTCGCCCAGGCGGACCAGGCCCTCCGAGCCGGGGACGTTGAGCAAGGTAGCCTCGATGTCGGCCAGCGACCGGTAGTCCCCGGTCGGGCTGATGATGAACGCGGTGTCGCCGGTGTCGATCTGGCCGCCGGGCAGGATGATGTTCTGGTTCTGGATGGCGGCCACGAGCTCGCCGGGCGATATCCCGAACTGCGACGCCACGGCGTCCTGGAACTCGATGAAGATCTGTTGGGGCTGTGCGCCCACGATCTCGATCTTCTTGGTACCGGGGATAGACAGCATCTGGTCACGCAGGTGCTGGGCATAGTCGTAGAGCTGGCGCTGCTCGAAGTCGTCACCCCACAGCGCCAGGGTGATGATCGCCACGTCGCCAAACTCATCGTTCAGGACCGGCGGGTTGGTGCCCTCGGGCAGGTTTCTCGCGGCGTCCTGGACCTTCTCGCGCAGCTGGTCGAAGATCTGGCCCAGGTCCGTGTAGTTGTCGTCCAGTACGGGATGGATGATCGAGACGCCATCCATCGAGGTCGACCGGACCTCCTTGATCTCGGGCAGGCTGATGATGGCCTCCTCAAGCGGCTTGGTGACCAGCATTTCGATCCGGGACGCCTCCAGGCCGGGATAGGTCGTGACCACCACGGCCTCCCGGACCAGGATCTCCGGGTCTTCCCGCGCCGGGAGATTGAAGTAGCTGTAGGCGCCATACGCCATCACCAGGACGGCGATGAGGAAGACGGCCGACTGGTATCGCAGTGCCGTGACAGAGAGATTCATGGGGAGTGCCCGCAGTTATTCGTTGAACCGCCGGACACCGATGCCCAGGGGCATCACCGTCTCGCCGCTGCGCAGCGTCGACAGCCCCCGCGCAACGATGAGGTCGCCCCGGGCCAGGCCCGCCACGACTTCGACGCCCTCGTCCGTGACCGTGCCCAGCTCGACATCGCGCGTCGCGATCCGGCCCGTGTCCGGCTCAACCACGAAGACCAGGGCGCTCGTGCCCGAGGCGGGGCGGTAGGCCGTCAAAGGAATGATGGGGTGTTCCCCACGCGCCCGACCGCCGCGGCCGGGGACTTCCACGCGAAGCCCGGGCCGAAGCCCCGACGGGTCCTGGAGGGAAAGGGTGATCGGATAAAGCCCGGAGCGCCCGGCGGCGTTGCCCACTTCAATCACCGTGGCACGCCGGACCACGTCGGTCGGCCGGACCAGCAGCTGCGTCTGAGACCCGATGGCGAACTGATCCAGCGCCATGACCGGCAGGTTGACCACCGCTTCCAGCCCGCCATCCTGGCCAATGACCCGATACACCGTCTGCCCGGCCGCGACGGCTTGGGCAGGCTGCATCAGTCGCTCGACGACTTGCCCGTCAAAGGGGGCGATCAGCACGCTCTCGGCGAGCCGCTTGCGGGCCTGGCCCAGGGAGGCTTCGATCGCGCTCGTGCGCGCCGCTGCGCTGTCAAAACGGGCGATCGCCGAGTCGACGGCCGAGCGCGAGACTGCGCCTGACCCTTCCAAGGCAATCAGTCGGTCGCGGTCGAGCTTGGCATCGGCCAGCTCCGCCTGGGCATCTGCCAGGTTGGCCAGGCGCTCCTCGACGGCAAGCCCCAGTTCGGTGCTATCCAGGCGGGCCAGCACTTCGCCACGCTTGAACCGCTCTCCCAGATCCTTGGTCATCTCCCGGATCTGGCCGGTCTGCAGGAAGCTCAGGTCAGAGCGCTGTTTGGCGCGCAGCGTCCCGGCGTAAACAGGCTCGGACGATGGCGCCGCCGCGTTGACTTGGAATACCTCCACAGACCGAGGCACGGGCTCGGCGGCATCGGGCGGTGCCGAGCAGCCTGCGAGGGCCAGCAAAGACGCCGCAATGGCGAAGGCGGGGAATTTCAAAGGCGATGCCTCCAGTTTCAGTGGGAGATGGCGCTGGATCGCTGCACCGGGTGAATCCTATTCAACGACGGCGATCGAGCGTCTGTCGGATTGATTGCGGCGTGGCGCCGGTCCATCGCTTGAAGGCGCGCTGGAAGGCGTTGGGATCGACGTAGCCCACTAGGTGGGCAATCTGCTGGTTGGTCAGCTCGCTCTTGGTCAGGTAGCGCATGGCCAGCGTTCGACGGGTTTCCTCCAGCAGCTGCTGGAAGCTGGTGCCTTCGGCCCGAAGCCTGCGCAGCAGAGTGGTTCGACTGACATGCAGCCTGTCGCAGACGTAGGCGATGTTGGGCTCGCTGATCGCGAAGGATTCCACGAAGCAGCTCCGGACCCGCTCGGCGAACGTGGTCTGGC
This sequence comes from Lysobacterales bacterium, assembly GCA_036722245.1. Lineage (GTDB taxonomy): Bacteria > Pseudomonadota > Gammaproteobacteria > Xanthomonadales > SZUA-5 > JAWLAT01. Next base: position 5,755 of record DAIMJK010000080.1, on the reverse strand, counting down.
CGCTGGCGATCTTGGTCGCCGCCACTAGATCGGCTTCGGTGGCCTTCCAGAGCTCGGTGTTCTCGGATATGAAGCCGATGCGGGCGTCGTCCCGGCGGTAGTGCAGCGCGGCGTCGCCCTCGGTCGGGACCACGCCGAAGATGTCCACAAATGACTCTCGCTCGGCCTGAGAGAGGGGCATCGAGACAGCGACCGGGGCGAAAGGCCGCATCGCCAGTGACTGCGCCCGCAAGTGCAGGAAGACAATCTGCATGACTGAAGCTGTGGGGGGCACCGGGACGCTGGGGTCGTCGGGCAACACGCACACGCTGAACCTGTTGGCGGTCTCGGAAACGCTCAGACGCAACGGTCCGAACAAGGTCTTGAACCGAGCGAACCGCTCCAGTCCGGTCGCCAGGTCCGGGGCCGTGGACAGCGCGAAATGCACGGGAATCGTTGGGCCATTGGCGAGACGCTGCCCGAGGAACCGACTGACGTCTGGCTGGCCGGACTTCCGGATCAACGTATCCCACAGCCGGCAGAAATCGGCCGCAGGGACCATTCGGTAGTTTCCGGAGGGGTCGGGTGTGCGCAGCCCGGCGGACGCTAGGACGTCACCCCAACTCACGCCAAGAATGTTGGCTGCCGGTCCAGACAGGACTGACGTCGAGTACTTCGGGGATTCGTGCTGATTCGACATGGCGTCTGTTCCCGAGGTGTGACACGAGGCCGAGGATCGGCGGACGGGCCACCGATGCGCAAGCCGGGTGGTCCCATCGGCAAGTGATTGGTCTGATTGGCCAGTTCACGCGGCAAGCGTTCCCGGCGATGTTGTCTTGGCAACCGACGAGTGACGCTTGCGCTTTGCACCGACTAGCGATCATCGAGACCCGCGGCGCTGTACGGCGTGAAGGGTCAGGCTCGTCAGGGCATCTCATTCACCTCATACATGAGGAATTCTTGCGTGGCCGCATACCCCATCGCTCTGACCTACGCTGCCCGTCGGCGCCCATACAGCTCATTGGATTCAATCGATTGCGCTGCACTGGAGGGGATTGCGCCACCGTTCCACCACACATTCTTGGAGACGCCGTGACAACTCACTGGACCACCGGAAGCATCCCATCGGATTTGTCGGGAAGGATCTATGTCCTTACTGGCGCCAGCTCCGGCATTGGAACCGTGATTGCCTGCGAGCTCTCCAAGCGCGGGGCCAGGGTCGTCGCAGGCGATCGAAGCCCAGAGAAAGCCCAGCGAGCCCTGGCGGCGCTTCGACCCGATTCGGTCGCGCCATCACGATTCTTGTCATTGCCGCTTGACCTGGCATCGCTGGCATCTGTGCGAGCGTTTGCCGAGATCGTGAACTCAGACGCCGGAGTAACCCACCTCGATGGGCTGATCCTCAACGCGGGCATCATGGCGCTTCCCGAGCGAAAGCTATCCGAGGATGGCTTTGAGCTGCAGATGGCGACCAACGTCCTGGGACATCATCTGTTGACATCCCTTCTCCTGGACAAGGTCAAGGCGTCCCGAGCTGGCGTGGTGGTCTCCACCTCCTCATCAGCCAGCAGCACCGTGAGCCGCCAAGCGCCCTGGGACGACCTCAACGCCGAGGCGAAGTACGACCCCTGGGAGGTGTATGGCGTGTCCAAGATCGCAGCTGTCCAGTTCCGGGATGGGTTGCGAGCACACCTGGCCAAGAGCGCGTCTCGTTCCAACGTCAAGGTGTTGACTACGCACCCGGGCCTCACCGCCACCCCGTTGTTCGATGTGTCGCGCGGGCTCTTCGCCAACGTGTTCAGGAGCATCAAGGGCGTTTTCATGATGGACCCCGCGCAAGGTGCCATGTCGAGCCTGAGGGCGGTCCTTGACCAGAGTATTCCCGACGGCAGTTTCCTGGGGCCCGGAGGCATCAGCGGACTTCGTGGTGCCCCCAGGATCATCAAGGAGTACAACCCCAAATTTAGCCTTGACCCGCTGCTGCGCCAGAAGATGTGGACCTATTGCAATGCATCTACCCAAGCGGTCTGGAAGTAATGTCGGCCAATCGACACAGGATCGACGGAGATAAGCGCATGAAAGGAACTGTACTCGTCTTTGGCGCCGGCACGCCGAACGGTATCGGCGGAGCGATCTCGGCGAAATTTGCCGCAGCCGGCCATCGCGTGATCGTCACCGGCCGCACCCAAGACAAGGTCGACCTCACGGCGAACGCAATCCGAAGTGCAGGCGGCAAGGCCGATGCCCTGGCGTGCGATGTGAGATCGGAAGCTGATGTGGACCGCATTTTCGACCATGTGCGGGAGATCGGGCAGCCCGTCGCATCGGTTGTCTACAACGCGGGAAGCAACGCCCCGATTTCTTTTGAAGAGATCACCAGCACGCAGTTTCAAACTTTCTGGCAGGTCGGTTTCATGGGAGGGTTCCACACGGCAAAGCGTGCAATGCCGCTGCTCGCTCGTCAGGGTTCCGGATCGATGCTGTTTACCGGTGCCTCTGCCTCAATGAGAGGCAAGCCGAACTTTGCCCATTTTGCGGCTGCCAAAGGTGCCTTGCGAAACTTTGCCCAGGCCCTTGCGCGCGAGTACGGACCAAGGGGCGTACACGTGGCTCACATCATCATCGATGGGGTCGTGAACGGAGAAAGGGCTCAGTCTCTGTTCGGGTCTTATCTCGACAATCTCGGCGACGACGGCGCGCTCGATCCGGCGGCCATCGCTGAAGCATTCTTTATGGTTCACAGCCAGCATCGATCTGCCTGGACGCATGAACTCGATCTCCGTCCGTTCAGGGAGGCTTGGTGAAGAATGACTGAAGCCTCACAGATACGCGCGTACCGCCCAGCTCACGCCGAGGGCCTTGGCGATTGGGCCTGAGAGCACTGGCTGCGAGCACTTCGGAGATTCCCACGAAGTTGTCATTGCAATTGGTCCTGGACAAGGCTCGGCACGAGGTCAAGCGTCAGTGGACGGGCCACCGACGTGCAAGCCGGCTGGTCTCTTCGGCGAGTGATTGGTCTGATTCGCCAGTTCACGCGGCAAGCGTTACCGGCGATGTTGTGCCGGCACCCGACGAGTGACGCTTGCCCTTTGGACCGGCTAGCGAGCAGCGAGACCTACGGCGCCAAACGGCGTGAGGGTCAGGCGCGTCAGGGCATCTCATTCACCCCAAACATGAGGAACTCCTGCATGGCCGCCAACGACTACTCAGCAGCCCACACCGCGGTGCTACTCATCGACCCCTATAACGACTTCCTGAGCGAGGGTGGCAAGCTCGCCGCTCCCGCCAAGGAGGTTGCAGACGCCGTACATGCTATAGAGCACATGCGCGCCGTTGTTGCGACCGCGCGCACCGCAGGCATCCGCATCTTCTATGTGCCGCACCACCGTTCGCTGCCCGACGACTTCAAGGGTTGGCAGCATGCCACGCCCGTGCAGCTTGCCACCGCCGAGCATCAGGTATTCGCCGCCGGAAGCTGGGGTGGCGAGTGGCACCCTGACTTCGTTCCGCATTCGGGCGACGTGATCGCGAAGGAACACTGGTCGAGCAGCGGCTTCGCCAACACGGACCTCGACATCCTGCTCAAGCAGCACGGAATCCGGAATGTGGTTCTGATCGGCATGCTCGCCAATACGTGCCTTGAAACGACCGGCAAATATGCCGCTGATCTTGGCTACCACGTGACGCTCGTACGTGACGCCACTGCCGCCTTTTCTCCGTTGGCAATGACCTGTGCACACGAGATAAATGGACCAACCTTCGCACATGCAATCGTGAGTACAGCCGAACTGCTGGCGGCAATCGAGCCAGTGGTGTTCCTGGATGGTTAGCAGTCGGGCTGAACTGCCAGGCTGCGAGCACTGGGCATGCCTGGCGAGGTGGGGTTGCCACAGCCAGTGAAGCAGGTGCTTCGAGCGGGACGACACGAACTCCATCGAATTGGCGGCAGGCATCCTGCTTCTGGACAGATAGGGTGCACCCGCTGAGCGCAAGGCGCAGATTGCCGGCAACGGGTAGCAATATTTTTTTGGCGCTGGTCCAGGCGCAGGCAAGTAGGTCCCATCGGCAAGTCATTGGTCTGATCGACTCGTTCCTGCGGCAAGTGTTTCCGGCCACCGTGTCGATACTCCTTCAGAGCGCCGCCCAATGAAGTTCAGGAACAAACATGCGCTTGTGACCGGAGGTGGCTCCGGCATCGGGCTGGCCATCAGCAAGGCTCTTGTGAACGCCGGCGCGCGCGTCACCATCACCGGGCGGGACGCACGCAAGCTCAAGGCTGCCGTGCACGAGAACCCCGGAATGACGGCGCGCGCCAGCGACGTGACCGACAACTCGGCGGTGCTGGCCTTGCGCGACTCCCTGTTGGCCGAGGGCGGCATCGACATACTGGTCAACAACGCCGGAGTCATGGCCTTCTTCAGTGTGCTCGATCCGCTTCCCCTCGAGGTACAGGTGGAAGAGATCCAGATCGACGCAGTGGCGCCGATCCGCATGATCCACCACTTTCTGCCTTCGCTGCTCAAACGCGAGGCGACCATCATCAACGTCAGCTCCGGCCTGGCCTACGTTCCCTACGCCAAGGCGCCGGTTTACAGCGCGGCGAAGGCATTCCTCCATGCCTACACGCAAAGCCTGCGAGAGCAGCTCAAGGGGACTTCAGTCCGGGTGGTCGAGCTGCTGCCCCCCGTCGTGGATACGCCCCTGGCTGCGGGCGTCGCTTCGCCGTTTCCACGCATGCCGCCCGACGTGCTGGCCGACGCGCTGATGAAGGGCTTGCGCCGCGGGAAAGTGGAGATCGCTCCAGGTATCTCGACGCCGCTCAAGTGGATGAGCCGGCTCCTCCCCACCGTCGCCTTCCGACAGATGAACAGGCCGCTATGAACAACCATGACTCGTATCGGCGTCGCGTCAACGCGCTAGCCATCGTCGCTTCCGCCGCGTTCTTCGGTGGAAACCTGTTCATTGGCCTGTCGATGGGAGGTTACTGGCTGAGCCTGGAGCCGCTCGCCTTCATGAACGGGTTCTGGGGGCAGTTCACCGCGTTCCTGTACACGATCATGCCCCTGTTCCTGCTGACGCTCGTGGGGTTGGTGCTCTCGGTCCGGCTCGACTGGCAGCAGCCGCAGCTCAAGCGGCTGTGGCTGTGGGCCATAGGCCTCTACGTGGCCGTCTCGTTGATCACGCTGGGCTACCACATGCCCGAGAACCTGCGCCTTCACGCGGCGCTCTACACCGCGGAAGAAGCGGCTGCATCGCGGGACTACTGGTTGGCCGGGCACATCCCTCGCATCCTTCTCTCGCTGGGCATTCCAATGTTGGCCCTGCGTGCCGTCATTGATCGACTTTCGGTGGCAAAGGCAGCCTGACCATGTCCAATCTCGTCATTCTCAATCTCCAGTACCTGGTTGCGCTTGGGACCTACATCGTCATATTTCGCATCTACCTGCAGCCGTGGTTCAAGGCCCAGCCCTTCGGTGCGGCGGTACTGCCGCTGCTTTTGCTGCACGCCTTTCGCTACCTGGGCCTCACGCTGATGGTGCCTGGCCAGATCGATGAATCGATCGCGTTCAGCGCCTTGCAAGTCATGGCGTGGGGAGACTTTGCGGCTGGCGTGTCCGCCCTGCTGGCCGCGGTGGCGGTTCACCATCGCTGGTCTTCGGCCGCCGCGCTGGTCGCCCTCTTCTCCCTGATCGGCATTGGCGACCTCATCGTCGTGGGCTACACGGCCATCAACGCCGGCGTCTTCTTCGCGGACATCGGGACCATGTGGTTCCTG
>DAIMJK010000079.1:0-12544 GCA_036722245.1 Lysobacterales bacterium | reverse complement strand
GTGCGCTCGGGATTGCGCGATTTCGGGTAGTCCCAGCGTTCGATGTAGCGCGGCAGCACGTGGGCCTGTTCCATCGCGCCGAAATAGGCCGGTTCATAGCTGCGGGTCTGACCATCCTCGATCAGCGGCACGCCGTCGAAACCGTCCGGCTTCCAGACGCTGGCATCGCCACCATGGCAGTCGGTACAGCCGAGCACGACGGCAGGCGAGGCGTGCATGGTCTTCTCGTCGGTGCCTGCATGACAGCTCAGGCAACCCTCGCTCTTGGCGTCGGCCTGCTCCCAGGTCTGCGAGTGCGGCGCCGAGGCTGCCGTCACGTAGTCCCGCGCGACCGGCTTTTCGTATACCGCGGCGATGCCCGGTAGTGCGAAAAGCGCCAGCGTGGATGCCGCTGTCACTGCAATGAAGCTTGTACTTTTCATGCCTGCCACTCCGCAGCACCGCCAGCGACGCTGCTTCAGTAGGTGAAGATAAAGTTGCCCAGGATCGAGTAGTAACGGTCATCGTCGCCGTACAGATCTGCCAGGCCGCGGCCCGGATCGAGCACCGCGCCTGAGAGCCGAACGACAGCGTTCTGGGTCATGAACGGGCGCCAGATCCAGGCGACCGACAGATCGGTACCCAGGGATCGGTCGATCGGCCCCTGGTTTCGCGCCAGTTCCAGCACCGCGGTCTCGTCGAACCAGTAGCGATTCAGATTGACCGATAGCCGCGACTGCGGCGTCAGATCGAAGTCCGCGCCAACGCCGACGAGCCGGATTCCCGGATTGTCGAAATTCGACTGCCCCAGTTCCTTGCTCGAGCGCAGTGCCGGCAGGATGCTGTTGCGACCGGCCAGGGTGACGCCGCCGCCGCCGACGAAAGGCAGGTTCTGGCGTACCCAGTAGCTGGTGTCACCGCCAGCGAAGAGCGGGTTCTCGAAGATGGCATCAAAGCCATTGCTCTGGCCATCGAAGGGGTCGCTGTCACCGCTGGCCCAGAGCAGCGACAGGCGCGGCCGGATCCAGTCGAAGTCGCGCGACAGTTCGAGTGCGGCGAAGCCGGCGCGAACATCGGTCTCGCGCTCGACGAACACCGCGTCGTTCTTGCCGTGAGCGTAGTAGAAGCTGCCACTGATGTTGAGCCAGTCGATCTTGCCGTCGACGTTGTAGCCGAGGTAATAGATCGTGTACTCACGCGGCTTCTCCAGGCCCAGTGAAGCTGGCCGCGCGATGAATCCGTTGTCGTCGAAGAAGAACTTGGTGTCACGGTTGCGGTTGTAGACGAATGTCCACTGCGAGGTCAGGCCGAGAAAGCCGAAATCCTGCCAGTAATAGTTGGCGACGAAGGTGTCGTCATCGCGCAACCCGGCCTCGATGTCGTTCAGACCCGAGTTGGTGTCCTTCTCGACGCGGCGGAACCAGGCCAGGTTGTACTGGCGGCGGTTGTTGTCGCGATTGCCGAACAGGCGTACGCCCATCTGCAGGTCCTGAAACAGGAAACCGCGGAAATCGGTCGAGAAGGGCTGGATGCCGATGCGGATCGCATCGAAGTCATAGCGCGAGCCGACATCGTTCAGATGACGATCGATGAAGGCTTCCTGCACCGCGAGGAAGCCATCGATGCGGGTGTTTCCGCCGCGCGGGTCGATCTCGAGCGCGCGTACATCGTCGACATCAACCCGGTTGTAGTTGAAGGCCAGGGTCAGTCGGTATTCCCATTCGGGCGGCTTGAACACCGTGTCGCCCTTGAAGTAGATGATGCCGGCGAGCAGGGTGGATGCGAAGATGGTCTGGTCCGGGCCGCTGAAGATGTCGAAGGCACCGGGATTGAGGCTGGCTTGCGGCCCGACCGGTGTCGGTACGCTGCGCGGCTCCATGATGGTGTCGGAGATCGCCAGCAACGACAGGAACCAGTCGTCGCCATGGATCGGCTTGTCGCCCTTCCAGACGTTCTGGTTGTAAGGGTCGTACCACGGGAACTTGAAGCCCAGCGATTCCATGATGCGCCAGCGATCCGGCACCGGGATGAAGTCACCCACCGCGTCGATCGGCGCCGGGTTGGTGTTGTCCGGATTGATGATTTCCGGCTCGCTGCGCTCGGGTACCGGATGGCCGGGTCGGCGCCGCGGAATCTGGCTGCTGTCCGGATCGTACAGATAGGCCGGCAGGCTGCCCATGCTGTGCAGCAGCAGATTATCGGCGGAAAAAGCCAGGCTCTGGGTCGGTGCATAGAGCACGGCTGTGAGTGCGGCCGACAGGCATAGGCTTCTCATCTCACAGGCCCTCACAGACATTTTGTTCAGTGGAGTTCAGGAACGGTGCCTGCGGACACTGTACATAACGCAGGCGGGCGCCACGTGGCACCAGATTGTCGGCGCGGATGCCCTTGGGCGCGTTGTTGACCGATCCGTTCAGCGCCACCCCCGCATTGTGCAGGCCGAGGAAGGACACCATGTCGTCCTGGTCGATGCCATCGCCGGAGACGCCGATGCCGCCGACCAGAGTGGTGCCACGATAGATTGGCACGCTGCCGGGGAAGATCTGGATGCCATTGGGCAGGCGTGGCAGGGTGGTGCACTGGCCACGACCGATATCCGGTAGCGGTACCGGGTTGTCGGCGGTCGGCTTGGGCGCGAACAGCGCGTCGCCGATGAACAAGGCCACCCCTTCGCGAGTCTGGACGTTGGTGCCGTCGAGCTGGCTCGCCAGGCTGGCCTGATTCAGATAATGCGCGACATGCTGAGCGAGCTGGTTGTAGACCAGATCAAGCTGGATGCCGTCGGAGAACGGGCTCCATTGCGCGAAAGGCCGCGAAAACGGTCCCGGTTCGGTGCCGATGATGCCGTCGGGGTAGAACGGACGGGACAGATTGCCGCCGGCGCGATCGGAGAATGCCACCGCACCGTCGCCGAGGGCGCCGGGCAATTCCAGGAAGTTGCGCAGACGGGTCACATAGGCGTCGATCGGGCTTTCGCCGACGACACTGAAAACCACCCCGCGAGACGGATCCAGACCGGCGTTGAGGAAGACTGCCGGCGGGAGGGATTGCAGATCGGCCGCGGCGAAGGCGCCGGAATAGAAGGCTGCCGTACGCGCCTTCTGCAGTGACACCTCGGTGCCGAATATCGGTGCGTCCCGGGTGCGTGCAAAGGCGAGAATCGCGCCATTGGTGTCGACCACTGAGATACTCACGCGTGCCTGCGTGCTCAACGGACGGCGAATCTGCGCCCGCGAGCGATTGGCGATCTTCAGCGCTTCGCGCAGGATGACTTCGGATTCGGTCGCGGTAAGCGCCGCTGCTCCGTCGGTCCCTCCCCGCGGTGGAAAGCGATTCTGATTGTTCTCATCGACCAGGATGAATGCATCCTCGGCGCTGAAGAACTGGGTGTCGGCGCGAAAACCGGAGGCAGGCGTGCCGAAAGCCGTGCCCGACCGGATCTGACCGTCGAAATAGGCCGGGACCGGGATCTGCCGGCCGATGCTGCCGTTGACGGCCGCGTAGTTGCCGCTGCCGGGCGCGCTCGCCAGGTTTTCAAAACCGACATCGCTGAAACGGAAGACCTTGCCTTCGACCGTAATACGGTCCGCACGGCGGTCGAGCGGGGCGGCAAAGCCGAAGGTGGCCGCGGTGGCGATCAGTTCATCGACATCGCGGTCGGTGTCACTGATTACCAGATCCAGCCCGTAGACCCCATCGGCCGCCACACCAACGCCGCCGATTGGCGTGCCATCCTTGTACAGCGGCAGTCCGCCCGGATCGGCCGACAGGCCCAGTGGCGAGCGCTTCGGGCCCAGATCATCGTCTTCGAACCGCAGCGACATGTCCGAGCAGGGCAGTTGACTGAACTGTACGCCGAACAGCGGTCCGGCCGGGGCATTGAATTCGCCCGGATTGAAATGCTCCTGCACGATCTGGTTGGCGGTGCGGGTGGTAAAGGCATTGCCTTCGCTGGACAGGTAGGCGCCGGTGATCGCCTTGGCGATCGCCGCCAATTCGGACGGCACCACCAGATTCTCCAGCCCGCCGGTGACCCCGCGCTCACTGGTGATTTCCACCAGATCCCTGGCGCCGCTCATCCGGAACACGGCAAGCACATTGCCCACCCGGTCGACCACGGCGATGGTCGCGGCGACGCCGTTGGCCTGGGCCTCGCTGACGCCCTGGGCGATGATCCGCTCGATCTCGGCCACGCTCAGGCTGCTCGCAGCGGTCACGCAGCTGCCATCGCAGCCCGTATCCCCCGGCGTGCTGTTCGGCGGTGGTGGTGCGGTTCCGATGGGATCGCCACTGGAACCTCCGCCGCTGCAGGCTGGAAGTATTGCCGCAACAGCAAACGCCGCCGCGAGTTGTCGAAGTTTCGGCATCATCCTCAACTCCTCAGAAATCATTGTCCGGCGCATCCTGAACGGGTCGGAGTGCCGGCCGATCATAGCTCAGCGGCCTTGCGCAGAGGTTGATCGTATTGGTGGAAGCCGTGGCAGGCGATGCAGGTCGACGCCAGATAGTTGCCGTCGGGATGTTCGCCTGCGTGACAGGTCTGGCAGTTGCTGATGTCCGGTATCAGCACGTCGGCGCTGGATCCGGATCCGCCAGTCGGATTCTGTGGGGTCGGGCCGGCGGCATGGCAGTCGGCGCAATCCATGGTCAGGTGCTTGGCGTGGGTGAAGCGTGCCTTCTCGAACCAGACCCCAGCCACCCGCACCGGCGCAATGATCCAGGGACCGTTCTCGGCCTCCGGTTCCACCGTGACGGTATGGCAGACCGTGCAGGCGCGGCCCAGGAACAGCGACTCGGTGACCTGGCGGGCCTTCTGCCGCGACCAGGCCAGCGCCTCATCCTGCTCCTGCCGGGTCATGGTCTGACCAGGACGGCGGCGCGTGCGCACCGTCGCCGGCGCGGTGACATCGTCGTAGCCGCCTTCCAGCGCCCGCTTGCTGTAAAACTCGTCCAGCGTGTAGAGCACTTCGGGCACGCGGCCGTGCGGCACCTGGCGATCGGGGAACTGACGGTCGAAATCGAGCCGGTGACAGTCCTGACACATCGCTTCGAAGTTGACCGGCTGCATGATCGCACCGCCGGCGTCGGGCACGTGGCAGCTGCCGCAATCGAGCACGCGTCGACCATCGGGGGTGCTCAGGCCGTCGACGTTCAAATGGACGTCGTGGGGAAACTTCAGGCCGCTGTTCTCGACCAGCGGGGTGGTGTCCATGCTGACCCGACGCGGGCTGTAGTTGCCGTTTTCGTCCCAGGCCGGCAGATTGACCATGAACTGCGGGTGCTGCTTCTGGAAGTCGCCGACATCGGCCAACTTGCTGGCACCGTGGGTGCGCTCGCTGAGATTCTGATGGCAATCCGAGCAAAGCGGCTGATCGGTGCGCACCAGCCCATCGGCACCATTGTGGTCGCGATGGCACCAGGCACAGCGAGCCTCGGCCAGTTCGAACATCGGGAAGGTGCTCTGGTCGGCGTGGGCCAGGGTGGCCTTGTGGCATTCGATGCACTTGTCGTCCTGGACGACCTCAAAGGGTGTGCCATGGCACTCCAGACAGTCCCGGCCGAAGAAGTGATGCGGCGCACCGATCTCGCCGGCCAGCCAGATGCCTTCGCCGAAGGTGTTGCTGCCCTTGAGCATTTCCGACAGCGGCGGCTGGAAATGCGCCAGCACCGGCAGCAGCAGGCCGAGCACGGCGAACAGGCCGAACAACCCCCATGACAGCGCGCGTTTGCTCAACCCGGTTTCGCGCAGACTGGTTGGCAGACGGGCCGCCTCGGCGCGGGTCTTCTGCTCTTCCTTGTCGATCGGTCCGACCTCGACCGCGGCTTCATAGTCCTTCGGCGGATCGACGATGGTGATGCGGGTGTTGCCGATCTCGATCGTCGCTCCGGAACCGACGGTCGCGCTCTGCTCGATCTGGTCGTTGATGCGCACACCGGCGTAGATCAGCGATTCGACCCGATACTTGCCGCGACCAGTGGCGATGACCCGAGCGTGTTCCAGCGCCGCGCGCATGTCGGGCAGGAAGATTGCCTGATTGGTGGCCCGACCGATGGTCAGGATTTCACCGAAGTGGATTTCTTCCTCGTACTGGATCGCACCCTTGCCGCGCTTGAGTACCCTGCGTATGAGCCACTTCATGAAAAACGCCCCCTGCTCGCTGGACCACTGCTCGCCTGCCTGCTCATGTTCCAGCGCATGACCACTACCAGTAGAAGAATACGGAAACGATGTGTGCCGTCAGGGCCGCCAGCAGCCCGATCGACAGTGGCACGTGCACATACAGCCAGATCTCCATCAGCGCCTGCAACTGGACGTCACGCGCGACCCGGCCGGCGAGGGTGCGCTTGCGTGCCAGCAGATCGATCAGGCGCCGCAGGTTCTCGTTCTTCTTGCTCGTCGTGCTGGCCAGGAAATCGACCATCATCACCATGGTCTGACTGCTGTCGCTGGACCCTTCGCCGCTGCTGACGGCCTGCTTGAGCTTGGCCAGCGCGTCGTCGGATGCATCGCGGGCGGTCAGCTGCTTCCAGACGCTGCCGCCCAGGCGGGTGCGCTGAATCGACTGCAGCACGGCATCGTGGATGCTCTTGTCCACGGTGTCGGCCAACTGCAGCGCCGCCTGATCGATTTCGGCGATCTCCTGCAGCATCGCGCCGCGGCTGCTGTTCTGCTGGTTTCGGGTCATCAGGGCCGGGTAGCGCAGATAGGCGTAGACACCGAAGAAGCCGCTGAAGATCACCAGCAGCATCAGCACGAAGGCATAGGTATGGATGTTCCAGCCAAACTGGAAGCCGCTGTGCAGCAGGCTGATCAGGATCAGCGTGGTGCCGAGGTAGATGTGGGCGGACAGCCAGCCCGCGACACTACCGCTGTTGCTCTTGTAGCGGCGCTTGCGGATGCCGAACCAGAGCAGCCAGAGGATCAGCAACGCGCCGATGGTGCCGAGGGTGTAGCCGAGCCAGGACCCGCCGTTCGGGACACCGATGGGATCGTGCCAGATGTATGCGACCAGAGCGCCCAGACAGAGCAGGATCGCGGCCCAGAAGTAGCGATAACCGCCGTAGTTGAGGATGGTCTGATGCATGGCGAACTCTTCAGCAGGCTGGGCGTGATTCGAAAGCAGGCGACATGGCGGCGATCAGCGTCGGGCGAAGGCGTATTGGGGCAGTTCCTCCGGACTGATGCGCAAGGCCGCGCCGGTGGGGCAGGCGCGTACGCAAGCTGCACCGCCGGGCAGGTCCTTGCACATGTCACACTTGACCGCCTTCTTGCCGCTGTCGGAGTTCTTGTCGTAGGGCGCTTCGCCCGGCCCAGGGCCAGCTCCGAACAGCAACCACTGGATCAGGCCGGGCTTGCTCGCCTTCTTTGCCGCCATGTGGATCACACCGTAGGGACAGTTGCGCTGGCAGTTGCCGCAGCCGATACAGTTGTCGGCGATATACACCTCACCATTCGGCGCCCGGTGGATCGCATCCGGCGGGCAATCCTTCATGCAATGCGGATGCTCGCAGTGACGGCATGAGGTCGGGACATGCACATTGGCAAAGGTCGGCCCGGCCTCGCGCTTGAGTCTGGAGGTGCCCTTGTGGGTCTCGGCACAGGCCTTCTCGCAATTGTCGCAACGCACGCACAGCGATTCGTCGATCAGCAGCACGTCGGTGGCCTCACCGATGCCCTGACCGACGAGGAATGAGATCACGTCACCGCCGCTGCCGGCAGCCTGCATCGAGATGTTCTGCGCGGTGCGCTGCTTGTACTCCTGCTGCAAGCGCAACTTCAGCGTCGGCGCGGCATCGACCAGCCGCTGGAAGGCCTCACGCTCGATCCGGATGGTCTCGGTCTTGACCGCAGCCTTGGCGGTGGCGGTGCGCTTGCTCTCGCCCAGCAGGGCCATCTCGCCGACATAGTTGCCGGCCGGCACGTAGGAAAGCACCACTTCGCGACCACCAATCGAGCGCGAGATGGTCAGCGATCCGATCCGCACCAGATGCAGGCTGTCACCCTCATCGCCCTCGTTGAAAAGCGTCTCGCCGGCACGGAACTGCTGCAGCGATGCGCTGCCGACCACTTCCTTGAGGCGCTCGGGCGCCGCATCCTCGCCGAAGCGGCCGCGAATGACGCGCTCCATGAAGCACTGATCGACCAGTTGCTTGACCGCCGCGACCGAGTTGATCAGCTTGTTCATCGAGCGCCGCGGCGTTTCGATCAGCACGCAATCCTTGCCGGCCACGACGGTGGCGCTGCGGCGCCGACCGGAGATCAGGCTCATCTCGCCGAAGAACTCGCCCGGGAACAGCGGCAGCCGGCGCGAGCCTTCCTCGTCCAGAAAGACTTCGGCGCCGCCGGAGACGATCGAGTAGAAGCTGTTGGTGTAATCGTTGCGCTCGAAGATGGCCGCTCCCGCCTTGGGGCAACGGACGTCCGAGTCGATCATGAATTCGCGCAGCTGCAAGGGTGTGATCTGGGCCAGCAGTGGCACCGATTGCTGAACGCGCTGGAGGGCTTCGGCTACCGTCGTGAAGCCGGGCATCTTCTCGAACTTGGCTCGCAGCATCGGCTCGTCGGCCGGCTCCACAGCATTGCCGAGGATGTACTCAACGACTTCATAGCCCTGGTTCATCGCCTGCTTGATCAGTGGATAACCACCGAGCGCACCGACGATGTACAGGCCCTTGACGTTCGATTCATAGGTGGCGCTGATCGCCGGTACCGCGGACGGGTCCTTGCTGGGAAAGACCACTCCGCAGGCCTCGACGAAGCCGCGTGGCGGATTGGCGCCGAGACGGGCAATGATGCGGTCGCACAAAACCTGGGCCCGGCCCTTGGGCGTGTTGAGGATCAGCCGGCCGGGCTTTCGCCCCACGCTGAGCTGGTCGACGCGCTCGGGCGAGGAGCCGAAATAGCATTCGATCAGGCCGTCGTCGATGGCGCGCGAGATCAGCTTGAGATTGCCTTCCTTGGCGCGGGCGAATTCGTCGCGTCGGTTGACGATCACGACCTGGTTCTGCTTGGCCAGCGCAATCGCGTTCTCGATCGCGGCATCGCCGGCACCCACGACGATGATCGTTTCGGATTCGTACTCATCCGGATCGTCGAGTTGATACTGGACGAACGGGGCTTCCTCGCCCGGCACGCCCATCTTGCGCAGATTGCCCTGCAGGCCGATGCCGAGCACGACGAACTCCGCACGCAGCTTGCTGCCGTCGGCCAGAGCAAGTTCGAATCCGGGCTCCAGCGGGGTGATCTTGGTGACTTCGGCGTTGTAGCGGATGTTGACCTGGCAGTCCGCCATCGCCTTGTCCCAGGCCTCCAGGATGGCCTCGCGACTGCCGGCCTCGAAGGGCGCATCCGAACGCAACGGCAGCGCGTCCGGCTCGGCCATGACGTGCTTGCCCTTCTGGTACTGAAAGATCGTGTTCGACAGCTGACCGGAGGCTTCCAGCAATACGTGCGATACGCCGTGCTTGGCTGCCCGTGCCGCTGCGCTTTTGCCGCCCGGTCCCGATCCGACAATGGCGATCTTGACCTGTTCGGCCATGGCTCTCCCCCAGCTGTCCGTCCAACGCCCCACCTTAGTGTAGCCCAAGCCAGTCCGGGGGCAACGGGTTCTTCACAATTGGCGGGCAGTTCCAGCGGCCAGTTCCAGTTCCAGTCAAGAGCACGAAGCCTCAGGAAGTCGCAGAAGCGTCGCGCTTCTCACTGGCCACTGGAACTGGCCACCGGAACTGCTCGTCTGGGCCAATTGACCTGCCTCGCGCCAATGCGCGTTATGATCGGTGCTTCACCAGTTCGCGGACCTGCGCACGATGTCTGGCAGTGAATATGCCTTGATTCAGGCCGGTCTTCCGGTCAAGCAACGGCCCGGGCGGGATTCCTTCCCTACCACTGGACGGGCGGTACGGCTGTGGATCGAAGCGCTGCCGCTGGCCAACAGCGGTGCCACCGCACGGCTGCTCTACAACGGCATCAAGGAACTCAATCAGCTCGAGGTCGATGCCGGCCAGCGGCTGGACATCCCGGAGCAGATGCGCAAGCCGATGGCAACGGTGGCGGCGAGCATGGAGCGTCACGTCATCAATCAGCCCTTGCCGCTGCCGGCACAGAAGCGCCAGATCGGTACCGTGATCCGGGATTTTCATCGCACGCTGGCCGATGGCTATCGCATCTGCGTGGCCGACTTTTGCGCGCCGCGCGGCGCGGTGCCGTTCCTGAAGGGCAAGACGGTCGCGCTGGCGCTGACCCGCGCCCTCACCCATCTGTCGGCGCTGTTGTCCAAGTGCTACCTCATATACAGCGAAGTACCGGGCGGAATATGGCAACAGGCGCATCAGTTGATGGCCTTTGCACGCAGCCAGTCGCTCCACGACAAGGCGGTCAGTGATCCGCAGCTGGCGGGCATACCGCTCTCGCCCGAGGCGGTCTATCTGCAGGCGCTGCTGCTCAGCATTGCCAATCCATACCGCTTGACGCAGAAGGAGATCGTCGATCTGGAGGGGGTGGCGCTGATCTGGTCGGCCCACTGCTCACTGCGGGCCGATGGCCGTGGTGAAGGCCACTTCCTGATCGACCCGGAGGCCGATACGCCGCCGCTGGTCGATCGCCAGCAGGAAGGCAGTTACTGGCGGCTGGATACCGCCGGGCTGGTCAAGCATGCGCAGGCCAGCATCAGCCTGTGCAGCAGCCTGGACACGATGGTCACTGCCCGCTCACGACTCGGGCAGAGTCCCGGCGCACTCAGCGCAGGCGTGCTGGCGCGCCTGATCAGCGCCTGGGACTTCAGCGGCGACCGAACCCAGGCACGGCTGCCGGCGGGTTATCCGATGGATGCCTCGCTGGGCCTGCACTCGGCTCACCAACTGGTTGCCGAAGGACTGGATTTCAATGAGTTCGTGCGTCAGCTCAGCGGTGGCGGCATCGAGCTCAGCGATCGGGAGCGAGCCGCGGCCTGGGCCCAGGCCTCCAATGAACTGGCGCGACCGATCGTGCTGCAGTCGCGCGTGCTGGATCAGAGTCTGGGGGGCTACAAGATCCGCTGGGAGGATGCTGAAGCGCTCAAGGCGCGAGTTGGCGAATTGGTCGCGCTGTCGCCGCCGGCTGATCCGGATGAGCCGAGGGACTGGCTGATCGGTGTGCTGCGCTGGCTCAAGGGCGGTGCCGGCAACTCGCTGGAAGCCGGCGTGCAACTGCTGAGCCGGAATGCCGAAGCGGTCGCCGTGCGCATCGTCAGTCGGGGTGATTCCGGTTCGGTGATCCATCGTGGATTTCTGCTGGTGCCGCTGGACCAGGCTGACACTGCGGCCAGTCTGCTGGTGCCGTCCCTGGTCGAAGCCGATGATGAGCTGGAAATCCTGCGCCTGCCCGATCCGATGGGAATGGAAGAGCGCGAGCTGTGCGCGCCGATCGAGGAACTGCGTCTGACCGAGAACAGCGGCGCCTACAAGCAGTTCGAGTATGCGGTGCGTGGAGCACACCTGCAGACCGATCCGGACGAGGACAACAATCTCAATCCGGACGAACTGGACGAGATCTTCTCGACCGTATGAGGCGCGCTACCCGGCAGGTCCTGATCGACCGGGTGGCCGTAGGCGGCACGGCACCGATCGTCGTCCAGTCGATGACCAACACCGACACCGCCGACATCGAGGCCAGCACCCGCCAGATTGCCCAGCTCTGGCGAGCCGGCTCCGAGCTGGTGCGAGTGACCGTCAACAACGCCGAATCGGCCGCCGCGGTGCCACGCATCCGCGACCGGCTGGCGCGGATGAACGTGCGCGTGCCGCTGATCGGTGATTTCCACTACAACGGCCATCAGCTGCTCGCCGACGAACCGGCCTGCGCCGAGGCGCTGGCCAAATACCGCATCAATCCGGGCAACGTGGGTTTTGGCGCCAGGCGCGACCGCCAGTTTGCCGCCATCATCGAGACCGCCCTGCGCTACGCCAAGCCGGTCCGCATCGGCGTCAACTGGGGCAGCCTGGATCAGAGCCTGCTGGCCCGCCTTATGGACGAGAACGCCGCTCTGGCGGTGCCGCGCGAGGCCGCCGCGGTGGTTCGAGAGGCGCTGATCCGGTCGGCTCTGGACAGTGCCGCCGAAGCGCAACGGATCGGTTTGCCGGCCGAGCGGATCATCCTGTCCTGCAAGGTCAGCGGGGTGCAGGACCTGATCGCGGTTTACCGCGAACTGGCCAGCCGCACCGACCTGCCGCTGCATCTGGGGTTGACCGAGGCGGGCATGGGCAGCAAGGGCATCGTTGCCTCGACCGCCGCGCTGGCGGTGCTGCTGCAGGAAGGTATCGGCGACACCATCCGCATTTCCCTGACCCCCGAACCGGGCCAGTCGCGCACTGCCGAGGTGATCGTCGCGCAGGAGCTGCTGCAAAGCCTGGGCCTGCGTGCCTTTACGCCGCAGGTCACCGCCTGTCCCGGCTGCGGCCGCACCACCAGCAGTTTCTTCCAGGAACTGGCGCAACAGGTCACCACCCATGTGCGCGACCGGATGCCGCAATGGCGCCTGACCCATCCGGGCGCTGAGCACCTGACGCTGGCGGTGATGGGTTGCATCGT
>DAIMJK010000078.1:6119-12545 GCA_036722245.1 Lysobacterales bacterium | reverse complement strand
CGGCGGCGCAGGCCAGCGGGTGGCCGGAATAGGTGTAGCCGTGAAACAGCTCGATCAGGTGATCGGGGCCGTGCATGAAGGCCTGCTGGATGTGCTCGGCGCAGAGCACCGCACCCATCGGCACGCTGCCGTTGCTCAGGCCCTTGGCGGTGGTGATCAGATCCGGCAGCACATCGAAGCGCTGCGCCGCGAAGGCCTTGCCGACCCGGCCGAAGCCGGTGATGACCTCGTCGAAGATCAATAGAATCCCGTGCTTGTCGCAGATTTCGCGCAGCCGCTGCAGATAGCCCGCGGGCGGCAGCACCACGCCGGCCGAACCGGCGATCGGCTCGACGATGACCGCCGCAATGGTGCTGGCGTCGTGCAGCGCGACCAGCCGTTCCAGATCCTCGGCCAGTTCGATACCGTGCTCGGGCAGGCCGCGCGAGAAGGCGTTGCGTTCGATGTCCAGCGTGTGGCGCAGATGATCGACGCCCGGCAACAGGCTGCCGAAGAACTTGCGGTTGTTCGGCAGGCCGCCGACCGAGATGCCGCCGAAGCCGACACCGTGGTAACCCTTCTCGCGGCCGATCAGGCGGGTGCGCTGACCTTCGCCGCGGGCGCGGTGGTAGGCGATGGCGATCTTCAGCGCGGTGTCGACCGATTCGGAACCGGAATTGGTGAAGAAGACCTGCTTGATGTTGGGTGGCGCGATCTCGACCAGCCGCTGTGCCAGCTTGAAGGGCAGCGGGTGTCCCATCTGGAAGGTCGGCGCGAAATCCATCGTCTCGATCTGCTGCTGCACCGCCTTGACGATGCGCGGCCGCGCGTGCCCGGCATTGCAGCACCACAGACCGCCGGTGCCGTCCAGGATCTCGCGACCGTCGTCGGAGCGGTAGTACATGCCACTGGCCGAGACCAGCAGACGCGGTCGGCTGCGGAACTGGCGGTTGGCGGAGAAGGGCATCCAGAAGGATTCCAGATCCGCCGGCGCGCTGGTCGCCTGGGCCTGGTAGTGGGCGCTCAAGGCAGAGTCGGAATCACGAGTGCTCGAAGTGGAATCAGGCATGCTGGCGGTCTGCCCAAAGGAGGTTCGTGAACGCTAGCAGTGTTGAAAAAACTTTACAACGAGGGGTCGGATCGGGGGTGCTGGGCGAACCGATGTCTCGCGGGTCTGCGACAGGGCAAGGGCCCAGGGCTCAGGGCCCAGGGCCCAGTCGAGAAGCGGTTCGAGGTGGTTGTGAAAGCTCGCGGGCCGCTCGCGCCAGTCGTTAGCTAAAGCTTGCGCCTGTGAGCCTCAGGCGGGCTCATGCCCTGCTGGGCACTGGGCTCTGAGCCCTGGGCCCTCGAACCTGCAATGACGCCGCAAGACATCCAACAAACGTCTTGAAGCATCAACTCGCAGCGCAGCTCAAGAGTAGCCTTCATCTTGTGTGCATCGCGGCGGGGTGTAAATTATCTCGCAACAGATTGGTTGTCGGGGGCGCAGGCGCGGGTGGATATCGGTGATCGATTGCGACGGGTGCGGGAGAACCGGGGCTTGAGCCAGCGCGAACTGGCGCGACGGGTCGCGGTGACCAACAGCAGCATCTCGCTGATCGAGCAGAACAAGGTCAGTCCGTCGATCAGTTCGCTCAAGAAGGTGCTTGACGGCATCCCGATCTCATTGGCGGATTTTTTCACCCTCGATCTGGATACGCTCGGCGAAGGACCCTATTACGCCACCGACGAGCAACCCGACGTTGGCAACGAAGCCATCCACTACTATCTGGTCGGCCACAACCGGCCCGGCCGGCAGCTGTGTCTGCTGCGCGAAGTCATGCCACCGGGCAGCGACACCGGCGCCGAGATGCTCAGCCACGACGGCGAAGAGGGCGGCGTGATAGTCGCCGGCGAAGTGGAAGTGCAGATCGGCGAGCAGGTCCGCGTGCTGAAGGCCGGCGAGGCCTACTATTTCGACAGCCGCACCCCGCACCGTTTTCGCAATGTGGGCGAAGTGGATGCGTTGATCGTGAGCGCGTCGACGCCGCCTACGTTCTAGTGCTGCGATCGTGACCGTGTCGTGGGTGTGGGAGTGCGCGTTTCAGTGGTGATTTCGGTCAGTTCCAGTAGCCGGTTCCAGTGGCCAGTGAAGAGCAAGAGCGACGAGGGCATGGGGTGGAAGTAGCGCGGTCCCGGCGCGCGTGGTGCTGCGGTTTTCGCCCCGGTAGAGTTCGCGCCGGCGGCCGCGTGTTTGGGTGGAGCGACGCGCCACTTGGCGTGCAGTAGTAGCGCGGTCCCGGCGCGCGTGGTGCCGCGCTTTTCGCCCCGCTGGAGTTCGCGTCGGCGGCCGCGTGTTCGGGCAGAGCGACGCGCCATTTGGCGTGCAATGCCATGCGTATTTGGAGCGCGGTGCTCTGGTGCGGGACGCGGCCGCCAGCGCGAACGAGACTGGCGCGGAGATCGTCGATCTACGCGCGCTGGGACCGCGCTACCTCCAGATTGCCGGTTCTGCGCTGCCGGGCAAGCGCTCAAGCTCGGCGGCATGCCAGGATGCGGCTATCCTGCAGGCCTCGCTTTTCCACTAGCCACTGCGACTGGCTACTGGAACCGCTTCTGACAGAGGAAAGTGACCATGTCCAAACCCCGCGCCTACTGGCAACAACTCGCCGATACACTGCAACCACGTTCGCAATGCCTGATCGACGGGCGTTGGGCGGACGCGGCGTCGGGCAAGCGCTTTGACTGCATCAGTCCGATCGACGGGCGCGTGATCGCACAGGTCGCCGAGGGTGGCGCGGTAGACATCGATCGAGCGGTGGCAAGTGCGCGCAAGGCGTTCGACAGCGGTAGCTGGTCGGCGCAACGGCCGGCGCAGCGCAAACGATTGCTGCTGAAGCTGGCGGGGCTGATCGAAAGCCATGCCGAGGAACTGGCGCTGCTGGAGTCGATCGACATGGGCAAGCCGGTTGGTGATGCGCTGGCTGTGGATGTCGCGGCCAGCGTGCGCTGCCTGAGCTGGACCGCCGAGTCGGTCGACAAGATCTACGGTGAGATCGCGCCGACCGGGCACAACGAGCTGGGAATGATCACGCGTGAGCCGCTTGGTGTCGTCGGTGCGATCGTGCCGTGGAACTTTCCGCTGCTGATGGCGATGTGGAAGCTGGCGCCGGCGCTGGCGGCGGGCAACAGTGTCGTGCTCAAGCCGTCGGAGAAATCATCGCTCAGTGCGTTGCGGCTGGCCGAGCTGGCGCTGGATGCCGGGCTGCCGCCGGGCGTGCTGAACGTGGTCACCGGTTTCGGACCGGGCGCGGGCGAGCCGCTGGCACTGCATATGGATGTGGACGGGCTGGTGTTTACCGGCTCGACCGGTGTTGGACGCCATCTGCTGCAGTGCGCCGGCCGCTCCAATCTCAAGCGCGTCTATCTGGAATGCGGCGGCAAGAGCCCGAATCTGGTGTTTGCCGACGCGCCGAATCTGGAACGGGCGGCGGCGGCGGCGGCGAGCGGTATCTTCTACAACCAGGGCGAGGTCTGCACCGCCGCTTCGCGCCTGCTGGTCGAGCGCTCGATCAAGGATGAGTTCGTCGCCAGAGTCGTCGAGCACGGTCGCAAGATGCAGCCGAGGCACCCCTTCGAGCCAGATGCCGCAATGGGTGCGCTGGTCGATCAGGGCCAGATGGAGCGGGTGCTGGGCTACATCGGCAAGGCGCAGGTGGAAGGCGCACAGCTGGCGCTCGGTGGTCAGCGGGTGCTGGGCGAAAGCGGTGGCTATTACGTGGAGCCGACCATCTTCGACGGCGTCGAGTCCGAGCATACGATCGCGCGCGAGGAAATCTTCGGGCCGGTGCTGGGCGTGCTCGCCTTCGACGACGAGGACGAGGCGCTGCGGATCGCCAACGACAGCGTCTTCGGTCTGGCTGCCGGCTTGTGGACCAGCAACCTCGACCGCGCCCACCGCGTCGCCCGCAAGCTCCGCGCCGGCAGCGTCTGGGTCAACTACTGGGACGGTGGCGACATGACCGCGCCTTTCGGCGGCTACAAGCAATCCGGCAACGGCCGCGACAAGTCCTTGCACGCCTTTGACAAGTACACCGAGATGAAGGCGACCTGGATACGGTTGGAGGGCTGAGCAGGCACCGATAGTGGAGGGGCCTTGAGGAGAGGGCCCAGGGCTCAGGGCCCAGGGCCCAGAAGAGCAGAGCAGTCACGACCCGCATGGGTTGAGCAGACGCAATCGGAAGAGGGCCCAGGGCATAAGGGCCCAGAAGAGCAGACTGGTCACTGCCCACGACGGTTCGCTGCCCTTGCATTACTGGGCCCTGGGCCCTGAGCCCTGGGCCCTTGAATCCAGAAGCACCGAGAAGTTGACCTTGACTGGGGCAACCACCCCGCCCACCGGTTCAGCCCAGCGCCATCCGTCCCGTGTAGCCTGCGGACTGGATTTGCTGGAGACTTGCGCCATGAATCGCAGGACATTTCCGTTGACTCGCCGATGGCCGCGTGCGCTGGCCGGCGCTGTGGTTTTGCTGGCTTCCGCGCCAGTCTTCGCCGTAGGCACGGCCAGGACTGCGTTGCACGCTTTTCTGGCCGATGTACAGGTCATCGACAGTCAGTTCGAGCAGACCGTCACCGAGCGCAATGGCGAACTGGCCGAGGAGAGCACCGGTTCGGTCTCGCTGGCGGTGCCGCAGCGCTTCCGCTTCGAGTACGTCGATCCCTATCCGCAGCTGATCCTCGCCGATGGCGAGCGGATCTGGGTCTATGACCCGGAGCTGGAGCAGGCCACGGTGCGGCTGCAGGCCAGCGCCGAGGCGCAGAGCCCGTTGACATTGATCCTGCAGCCCGAAGCCCTGGACGACAGTTTCGTCGTCACCGAAGGCGGTCAGGAGGATGGGATGGACTGGTTGCTGCTCGCGCCGAAGGAGGAGCGAGGCGACTTCGATCGGCTGGATCTGGGCTTTGCCGGGAGCGAGCTCCGCCAGATGCGCTATGTCGACCCGACCGGCCAGTCGACCCGGCTGGAGTTCGCCGCTTGGCGGCGCAATCCGGAACTGGCCGCTGACCACTTCCGTTTCCAGGTGCCGCCCGGCGTGGACGTGATTGGTCTGGAGGAAATCGAGGCCGGCGCCGCGCAGGTGCAGGGGCTGGGTGACTGATCTGTTGCCGTCGCCGGCGGTCGCCGGGCCAGCGCCGCCGCTGGCCGAGCGGATGCGGCCGCGCAGTGTCGAGGACGTCGTCGGTCAGGATCATCTGCTGGCGCCGGACAAGCCGCTGGGTCGGGCGCTGCGCGGCGGCCGGCTGTATTCGATGATCCTGTGGGGGCCGCCGGGCTGCGGCAAGACCACGCTGGCTCGGTTGGTCGCCGGACATGGCCAGGCCGCGTTCGCCAGCCTGTCGGCGGTGCTGGCCGGTGTGGCCGATGTGCGGCGTGAAGTGGCAGCGGCCGAGCAGCGCCGGGCCGAGGGTCGGGCCACGGTGCTGTTCATCGACGAGATCCATCGCTTCAACAAGTCGCAGCAGGATGCGCTGTTGCCTCACGTGGAGTCGGGCCTGCTGACGCTGGTCGGCGCGACCACCGAGAACCCGTCCTTCGCGGTCAACGGCGCGCTGCTGTCGCGCTGTCGGGTCCACGTGCTCAAGGCGCTGGATGCAACCGCGATTGCGCAGAGCCTGCGGCGGGCGCTGGCCGATCCGCTAGGCCTGGCCGAAGAGGGCGTAGCCATGAGCGTAGAGGCCGAGGCGGCGCTGGCCGAGGCCGCCGATGGCGATGCGAGGCGAGCGCTGTCCCTGCTCGAAGCGGCGGCCGATCTGGCCGAGGACGGGCGAATCGAGCTGGATCTGCTGCCGGCCTTGCTGGCTGATCGCAGGCGTCGCTTCGACAAGCAGGGTGATGCCTTCTTTGATCAGATCTCGGCACTGCACAAGTGCATCCGCGGCAGCAACCCGGATGCCGCGCTGTACTGGTTCTGCCGCATGCTCGACGGCGGTTGCGATCCGGAGTATCTGGCCCGCCGTCTGCTGCGCGCAGCCAGCGAGGACATCGGCAATGCCGATCCGCGTGCGCTTACGATCATGCTCGATGCCTGGCAATGTTATGAGCGGCTGGGCAGTCCGGAGGGCGAACTGGCGCTGGCCCAGGCGGTGATCTACCTGGCCGTCGCGGCCAAGAGCAACGCCGCCTATGTGGCCTGGCAGCAGGCCGGCAAGGTCGTACGCGAGGGTGCCAGCGAGCCGGTTCCCGATCATCTGCGCAACGCGCCCACCAAGCTGATGAAGTCGCTCGGGCACGGTGCCGACTATGTCTATGATCACGACACGCCCGACGGTGTTGCCTTTGCCCAGGGCGGCTTTCCGCAGGGCCTGGGCGAGCTCAGCTTCTATCATCCGGTCGGTCGTGGGATGGAATTGAAGATTGGCCAGAAGCTGGACTGGATCCGCCAGCGGCGGCGCGAGGCGATGAAGGAG
>DAIMJK010000078.1:0-6019 GCA_036722245.1 Lysobacterales bacterium | reverse complement strand
CCGGCGCTGCCGTTGGGCACCTTGACGGCCAACCTGCTGGGCGGCTTTCTCGGTGGCGCTCCTTGTTGCCCGTGACCTGTCGAGATAGACTACGGGTCACCCGTAGAATGTGGTACGCATGCCAATGAAGACCACGATCGAATTCAGCGACGAACTGTCAGCCCAGATTGACCGACTGCGGGCGCGCGATGGCGTCAGCATGAAGGCCCTGATCGAGGAGGGCATGCGGATGGTCATCGCGGTGCGGGAAGCCCGGGCTGACTATCGTTTCGTACCAGTCGTGGCGGGGGCCAATGATATTCAGCGGAACGTCGATGTGAACGCGCTCATCCGGGCGGCGAACAGTGACTGGCCGGCGTCAGCGTTGCCGCCGCCGGACGTTGACGGATGATCGCAGTCGACAGCAATTTGCTGGTGTACGCCCATCGGGCGGATTTCCATCAGCATCAGGCCGCATTGCCACTGCTCCGCAAGCTGTGCGAAGGGCGGAGCCCATGGGGTCTGCCCTGGCCCTGCCTGCATGAGTTCTATCGCGTCGTGACTCAAACCGGGCTGCCGTTCACTCCGAGTGAGCCGGAGATCGCGCTGGCAGCGATCGAATCCTGGACCCGGGCGCCGAGTTGCCAGTTGCTGGCCGAGGGGCCCGCCTATCTGGCCCGGTTGCGGACCGTGGTGACGACGGCCCGGCCGACCGGGGCATTGATCCATGACGCGAAGATCGCGGCGATCTGCCTGAGCCATGGTGTTTCCGAGCTTTGGACGGCCGATCGCGACTTCAGCCGATTTCCGGCCTTGAAGACGCGCAATCCGTTGCGGGGCTGAATCGCGTCTCATCGGGAGCGAGGAAACAGGTGCAGCAATGGGGTGTGTGGTTTGAGTCGGGAGTTGGGAGTCGGGAGTCGGGAGTAAGTGCAAAGGCTAAAGCCTGAGAGCGAAGCTCTAGCCGAGCACTCCCGACTCCCGACTCCCGACTCTGGCCGTGCGATCCTCGACTTCATCAGTTCGATTCGCGCGCGGTCACATTCGCATCATGCGCGTCTTCCGCAAGCACCCGTAACGCCCGCGCCTGGCTCAGTGCTGCTTCGAAATCTGCCGCATAGTGCAGTCGTCCCGGGTTCTCGCGTATTCCCAGCCTCGCCAGCATGCGACGCAGCTTGGGGCGCAGTCCGGAGATGATCACCAGCGTGCCGGCGCGCTCCCAATGGGCGAGGAATCCGCCGAGGGCATGCGCGCCGGAGGCATCGATCAGCGGCACCTGGCCCATCCGCAGGATGAAGATACGTGGCGCCCGGGCAAACTGGCGCGGGACGTCATCGATGCGGCTGGCGGCACCGAAGAACAACGGGCCCTGGATCTGGAAGGCTTCGACGCCGTCGGGAAGCGAGTGACGCTGACCCTGGCCAGGGGCAGGGCCGAGCGAGCCTTCTTCCTCGCGGGCGCCATGCCGATCCACCTCGACCGACTCGGCCATCCGGTGCATGAACAGGAAGGCCGCGACCACCAGTCCGACCTGGATCGCGACGGTCAGATCCACCAGCACGGTCAGCCCGAAGCTGAGCAGCAGCACCAGTCGATCGCCGCGTGGCGCCCGCAGCAGATGCCGGAAACGCTCGTGTTCGCTCATGTTCCAGGCCACGATCACCAGCACCGCGGCCAATGAAACCAGGGGTATGTGACTGAGCAACGAGCCCAGGACGCCCATCGCCAACAGGATGAACAGCGCGTGGAAGATGCCAGCCATCGGCGTGGCGGCGCCGGCACGAACGTTGGTTGCGGTGCGTGCAATCGCGCCGGTGGCGGGCAGTCCCCCGCATAGCGCGCTGGCCGAGTTGGCGATGCCCTGAGCCATCAACTCGGCGTTGGAGCGATGTCGGCCGCCGGTCATCCCATCAGCCACGACCGCCGACAGCAAGGATTCGATGCCGGCCAGGAAGGCGATGGTCAGGGCGGCTGGCAGCAGTTCGACCAGTCGCGCCACACTGACCGGCGGCAGCGTGAACTCGGGCAGCGAGAACTGCATCGGCCCGAAGCGCTGACCCAACGTTTCGGCCGCCAGCGGCAATAGATTGTTGAGCACCGCTGTCACCAGAACCGCGATCAGGAAGCCCGGCCATCGTGGTGCCCAGCGACGCATGGCGATGATGATCAGCAAGGCCGTCATGGCCAGCGCGAGGGTCCCGCCGTGCCAACTGGGTGCGGCGTGGGCCAGTTGTTGCACACGCGGCAGGAACTCGGCTTCCAGCGGCGGCGTGGTCAGACCGAACAGATCCTTCAGCTGGCTGCTGAAGATGATCACCGCGATGCCGGCGGTGAAGCCGGTGATCACCGGCTGCGGCATGTAGCGCATCAACGCGCCGACCCGGAGCAGGGCGGCGGCGATCAGGATCATTCCGGCCATCAGCGTGGCCAGCAGCAGGCCGTCGTAGCCATGCTGCTGGATCACCAGGAACACCACCGGAATGAAGGCGCCGGTCGGGCCGCCGATCTGGAAGCGGCTGCCGCCGAAGGCGGAGATCAGAAAGCCGGCGATGATTGCCGTGTGCAGACCCTTCTCCGGCGTCGCGCCCGAGGCGATCGCCAGCGCCATCGCCAATGGCAGGGCGATGATTGCCACCGTCAGCCCGGCGATCAAATCGCGCTTGAGCGCGACCAGGCCGTAGCCGGCCTGCCAGCAACTGATCAGGGCCGGAGTGAGTTGCCGCCAGTAGCCTCGTTCCGGTGGCATGAAGACCAGCTCCAAAGCGACAAGATAGCGCCTGGATGCAGCTGCGCAAGAGCGACTTTGGTCCAAAGAGCGATGTGGCGAAAACTTGTAGTGACACCACGGCCCCGGGGTCCCGGACCAATCGGGTCGCCGGAGCACTGTGCAAACGTTCAGCGAATCACAAGGTCCTGCATCCGCAAGGGGCGGCACGCTCGCCAAGGCGGGTACGCAATCCACGCGCAGTACCGTCGGTCCCTTGCCGCGTGCGTGAGTGGTCCCTGGTATTGGTCAACGACCAAACGAGTGCGGTAGCCGCACAGTCACAGTCCCGTGCGTCCACAAAGGTTGGCGGTGGCAGAGATACCCGCTTCGCCCTCATACGGTACGCAACTCAGGCGCTGGTGATCCGATGTCCGCTCGCGAGCAGCCTTTGCCCGCGCCTCGCGTTGGGCGATCGACATGCATTCGCGCTGCCGCACTCGGGTACCCATCGCCTTGACGTTCTGGCAGACGATTCGACCCTTCTGGTCGTTGCGCAGAATGGAAGTCATCTCTTCCTGCGCGTTGAACAGCTCGATGCGCTGGTCGGGGTGCAGGTCCATCACTTGTTGCTGGCCCTTGAGCAGTGCGTTGATCTTCGCGACCGCAGCCCTCAGTCGGTCGACACCCTCGGCGTCGATGGCACCGTACTGTCCAGCCAGGGCCATGTTGAGGTTGTCGTTGACCTCGAGCACGAAATCGTTCGTATCGCCGATCTTCGCGATCCTGGCATCGACGCGCTCGGTCAGACTCCTGGCCTCTTCCGGCTTGGCCATGGCCTGGCCCACTACCATCCAGCAGCAAATTGCGGCTATCACGACTCGCATCCCCATCTTCATCCCTGGCTCCTTTGGCGATATTGTTCGGCGAAGCTCCGACTGCCGGCAGGCTGCCTTGCCGGAGGCGCGCGACGGGCGTGTGCCTCGGTTCGTTGCACACGTGTTTCACCTTACGCGTTCGGCCTCCGACTGTGCGCAAACTCAGGAAGCAATTCCTGCGAATTGAATGACTTGCGTACGATCCTGGTCGTCCGGCCTGCGCTGCTTGGGCAATTCCTGCGGGTTCATTGAGGGCAGGGGAGAGCGCCGCCGGAGGGTCACGCGAGCCCAGAGAACTGCCGCCCATCGGGCATCCGCCAGCGCCGCGTTTCGATTTCCCGCCGCTCCGTTGCACTCCTCGCCGCTGAACCCAGGCGCGTCAGCCTGAGTCCGGACTATTGTGCGGGGATATCTGTGCGGCTATGCTAAGCGGCTCTTCGGGCGCGTAGCTCAGCGGTAGAGCACTACCTTGACATGGTAGGGGTCACAGGTTCGATCCCTGTCGCGCCCACCACGAAGAGACGAGTTACCGATCATCGCCATCAATGCGGCAGGAGTGTGGGACATGCGGACTAGCGGGTTCTAAATCTTCCAGCGGGCCGAAGCGCAAGGCGCCCGGCGCCTTTTTTTGTGCCTGCGAAGACTCCGCCTGTCGGCCACCAGTCCCCTCCTTTGAAAAATGCATGATGCAGGATCTTCCAGATGATCAACATCCAACTTCCTGACGGTTCCGCCCGTCACTTTGAACAGCCACTGACGGTCGGCGAGGTCGCGGCTGACATCGGTCCGGGCCTGGCCAAGGCTGCGCTGGCAGGCAAGGTCGACGGCCAGCTGGTCGATCTCAGCCATTCGATCGATCGCGACGTCCAGCTTGAGATCGTCACTGAAAAGCATACCGATGCACTGGATGTGCTTCGCCATTCGACCGCCCATCTGCTCGCCCAGGCGACTCAGCGGCTGTTTCCGAAGGCGCAGGTGACGATTGGTCCGGTCATCGACAACGGCTTCTACTACGACTTTGCCTTCGAGCGGCCGTTCACGCCGGATGACCTGAGCGCGATCGAGGAAGAGATGCGCAAGCTGGCGGCCGAGAAGCTGCCGGTCGTGCGCTCGGTGATGAGTCGTGACGAGGCGGTGCAGTTTTTCAAGGACAAGGGTGAGGTCTACAAGGCCGAGATCATCGCCAGCATTCCGGCCGACGAGGACCTGAGCCTGTATGCGCAGGGCGAGTTCATCGACCTGTGCCGCGGCCCGCACGTGCCCGATACCGGCAAGCTGAAGGCCTTCAAGCTGCTCAAGGTCGCCGGCGCCTATTGGCGTGGTGATTCGCGCAACGAAATGCTGCAGCGGGTCTACGGCACCGCCTGGCTGAACCAGAAGGATCTGGACGGCTATCTGCACCAACTGGAGGAGGCCGAAAAGCGCGATCATCGTCGGCTGGGCAAACAGCAGCACCTGTTCCACATGCAGGACATGGCGCCGGGCATGGTGTTCTGGCATCCGAAGGGTTGGCAGCTGTGGCAGCAGGTCGAGCAGTACATGCGCCGCGTCTATCGTCAAGGCGGCTACCAGGAAGTGCGGTGTCCGTCGATCCTGGACGTCAGCCTGTGGCAGCAGTCCGGCCACTGGGACAACTACAAGGAAAACATGTTCTTCACCGCTTCGGAGCATCGCGAGTACGCCCTGAAGCCGATGAACTGTCCGGGCCATGTGCAGATATTCAACTCCGGGCTGCACAGCTACCGCGATCTGCCGCTGCGTTATGGTGAATTCGGATCCTGTCACCGCAACGAGCCCTCGGGTGCATTGCACGGCCTGATGCGCGTACGCGCCTTCACCCAGGATGACGGCCATGTCTTCTGCACGCCGGCTCAAGTCGAGGCTGAAGTAGTCGCCTTTCATCGCCAGGCCTTGCAGGTCTACGCCGATTTCGGCTTCGAGAACATCGCCATCAAGCTCGCGCTGCGGCCGGAGAAGCGCATTGGCGAGGATGCGGTGTGGGATCGGGCCGAGGCCGCACTGCGCGCGGCGCTGCACAGCTGCGGCGTGCAATGGACCGAGCTTCCGGGTGAGGGGGCCTTCTACGGACCGAAGATCGAGTATCACATGCGCGACTCGATCGGTCGCTCCTGGCAGTGCGGCACGATGCAGGTCGATTTCATGATGGCCCAGCGCCTCGGCGCCGAGTATGTTGGCGAGGACAATGCCCGCCACCATCCGGTCATGCTGCATCGCGCGATCGTCGGTTCGCTCGAGCGGTTCATCGGCATCCTGATCGAGCACCACGCGGGCAGCTTCCCGCTCTGGCTGGCACCGTTGCAAATGGTAGTAACCAATATCACGGATGCGCAGGCCGAATATGCTGCGGAAACGGCCAAAACCCTGCAAGCACAGGGTTTTCGGGCCGAAGCCGACTTGAGGAATGAAAAGGTCGGCTATAAAATCCGCGAACACAGCA
>DAIMJK010000077.1:11900-12668 GCA_036722245.1 Lysobacterales bacterium | reverse complement strand
GGACGCAGCCGCTATCACGCCACCACCAAGCGCATGGTCAAGGACCCGCGCGAGGACGCACCGCCGGCAGCCCCGCAAGCCTGTGTGGTGGTCGTGCAGGGGCGCCAGTTGGGACATCGGGTGGAGCTGGCCGACAGCGTGATTACCCTCGGTCGGGCTCCCGAGTGCGAGCTGTGCCTGCCCGATCACAGCGTCTCGCGCCGACACTGTCGGATCGAGCCGGCCGGCGAGGGATTCGAACTGGTCGATCTGGAATCGACCAACCGGACCTTTCTCAATGGGGCTGCCGTCAATCGGTCCTTGCTGAAGGACGGCGACCGGATCGAACTGGGCCGCAACGTACTGAAATTCTTCGACCGCGACAGCAGCGAGAGCGATTACCACGCAGTGTTGCTGGAGCTTGCCCTGCGTGACAGCCTGACCGGCCTGATGGTCAGGCGTCGTTTCCGTGAGTTGCTGGACGAGCGCATCGGCACCCTTCAGCCCGATGTGACGCTGGGTTTGCTGATCCTGGATCTGGATCATTTCAAGCCGGTCAATGACCGACTTGGTCATCTGGCTGGTGATCAGGTCTTGCGCGCCTTTGCCGCCTTGCTGCGCGCCGGGCTGCCTGATGGTGCCATCGCCGGGCGTCTGGGTGGCGAGGAGTTCGCGGTGCTGACCAGCGGTGTCGACAGCGCCGGGTTGATTGCGCTGGCGGACAAGTTGCGGCAGGACCAGGCCGAGCAGCGGGTGCCGCATCGATCGCGCGCGGTCGAGCTCGAAGTC
>DAIMJK010000077.1:0-11890 GCA_036722245.1 Lysobacterales bacterium | reverse complement strand
ACTGGTGCGGGTCACGGTCAGTATCGGCTGCGCCATGTGGGAGGAGTCCATGGGCAGCGCGGGTGAGCTGCTGCGGTTGTCCGATCGGGCCCTGTATCAGGCCAAGGACGCCGGTCGCAATTGCGTCATCCTGTACCGGCCAGACGCATGAGCGAGGGGCCGGCGGCAGATGCCGCAGCGCGTGTGCTGGCTCTGCGTGAACTGCTGGCGGTCCCGCCAGCCGAACGAGAATCACGACTGCGTGCCATGCAGGACAGCGACCCCGCCCACGCGGCGCTGCTGCGTGGGATGCTCGCCGAGCTGCTCAGCGGTACGCAGGCCGAGAGCACTGCTCGGGCCGACGACGGCGCCTTGCGAGTCATCGAAGCACAGCCGACGCCCGCCAGTTCGGAGGCGGCGCAACAGATCGGCCCCTACCGGCTGTTGCGATCACTCGGTGCCGGGGCGATGGGCGAGGTCTGGCTGGCCGAGCAGCAGCATCCACGTCGCCAGGTCGCGCTGAAGCTGTTGCGCGGGGGCGTTGGCAGCGGTGAACTGCTGGCGCGCTTCGTGCGTGAGGCCAATCTGCTGGGGCGGGTCGAACACCCTGCGATCGCCCGAGTCTATGCCGCCGGTAGTGTCGATGGTGCGACCGGACCGGTGCCCTATCTGGCAATGGAGTACGTCGAAGGCGAGGATCTGGGCGCCTGGCAAGGGCGTGCCCGACCCGCGCCGCAGCGCGTGCTGCAATTGCTCACCACGCTGGCACGCGCGGTTCATCACGCCCACTTGCGTGGCGTCATCCATCGTGACCTGAAGCCCGACAACGTCCTTGTCGACGCTGCCGGCGAGCCGAAGATCCTCGATTTTGGCGTCGCCCGCGCGCTCGATGACGACAATGCCGGCATGACGCAACATGGCCAACTGGTCGGCACGCTGGCCTACATGAGCCCGGAGCAGCTGGCGGGGGATCTGCGTCAGATCGACGCCCGCTCGGATGTCTACGCGCTTGGCGCGATCGGTTATGAACTGCTCGCCGGTCAGCCGGTGCACGAGCTCAGCGGCCAGTCCTTGCTGGAGGCACTGCGCGCGCGTGAACGCATCAGCGCGCGGCCCTTGAGCCAGCTCAAGCCCGAGCTGCGCGGCGACGTCGAAGCGGTGATCATGAAGGCGCTGGCCGACGAGCCGGCGCAGCGCTATGACTCGGCCGCGGCCTTTGCCGATGATCTGGAAGCGCTGCTGGCCGATCGCCCGGTCCAGGCACGCGCACCGAGCCGACGGGAGATCCTCGGTCGTTTGCTGCGAAGGCATCGCCTGGCATTCGCGACGGCTGCACTGGTGCTGCTCAGTCTGCTCGCGGCTACGCTGATCAGCCTGCGTGCCGCGCAGAGCGAGGCGATCGCGCGGGCCGAGGCGGAGTCGCGCACTGAGGTCGCCGAGGCGGTTACGGGCTTTCTCAACGAGTTGTTCGAATCGGCCGATCCAGGCAGCGGATTGGGCGCGGATCTGACCGTGCGCTCGCTGCTCGACGAGGCCGTCCGCACCCTCGATCGTGAGCCACCCAAGCGCCCTGAAGTCGAGTTCGCGCTGCGTGAGTTGATCGGCAACACCTGGCGCAATCTGGGGGAGTACCAGCGCGCCCAGGGACAGCTCGATGCAGCCCTTGCGCTGGCATTGCAGACAGCCGATGGAGTGATCGGTGACGAGGCACAGCTGCAGTATCAACTGGCCGCGCTTGCGCTCGATCAGGGCGACGTGGAGAGCGCGGTTGACAGGCTGCAGGCGCTGCAGGCGCGGCCCGATCTATCCGAGTTTCTGCATCTGCGGGTGCGCGCCCAGCTTGCCCACGCGTCGCTGGTGGCGGCCGATCCGGCTGCCGCGGCCCAGGCGCTGGCAGCGCTGCTGCCGGAAGCCGCGCAGGCGCCGGACGACGACGGGAGCGGCCGGCTGGAATGGAGCGTGCGGCAGAACCTCGCCGTTGCGCAGATCCAGCTTGGTCAGTTCGACGAGGCGGTCGCCAATCTGCGGCAGATCATCGGCGCCAAGCAGACGGCATTGGGAGTCGACCACCCCGATGTGCTGCGCAACGAGTCTGATCTTGCCACTGCGCTCGATCAGCAGGGAAAGTGGCAGGAGGCGGCCGAGTTGCTGCGTAGCGTCCATCAGCGCCAGGTGGGACTTTATGGCCCCGATAACCTTGTGGCCGCCGGTACCTTGCAGAACCTGGCCAAGATCCTGCTGGAGCGTGGTCAGGTGGAAGAATCCGGCGCCCTGCTTGCCCGGATCGCGCCGATCATCGAAGCGCAGCTCGGACTCGATCATCCGCAGACCCTGATCCTGCGTGGCCTGCGCGCCTACCAGTTCGAGGAACTCGGCGAGCTGGCCGAAGCCGAGGCCCAGTACCGCGCCATCATCGACAGCCATCGCCGCCGGCATGGCGACAGCGTTCCCGAAGCCCTGATCACCCGCAACAATCTGGCGATGTTGCTGCAGCGGGATCCGGCGCGCGCGGCGGAAACCGACGCGCTGTACTCGGCATTGCACCGCGACGCGGCTGCGAGTCTGGGCGCCGATCACTACCTCGCTGCGATCATTGCCGGCAACTATGGCGAGTTCCTGCTTGACCAGGGTGAACGAGCACGTGCCGGCCCATTGCTGAGCGGGAGTCTGGACGTGCTGCGCGCGACGCTCGGCGACGCCCATGAACGGGTCCAGAAGGCGCAGGGCAGGGTGGAGCGCTGGAATCAGGCGAACGGTAGCTGAGGCTTGAGTTCATTTCGGGGTCGGGGTCGGGGTCGGTGAAGACCGGTCCGATACCTCCCGGCGTCAGCGTGCAATTTCGCTCACTACCTCCCCCTCGATCACGACCGCGGTCACATGCGTGGTGTACTCGAAGGGGTTGCCATCGAACAGCACCAGGTCGCCGTCCTTGCCGACCTCAATCGAGCCGACCCGATCGTCGATCTCGAGGATGCGCGCCGCCTGCAGCGTGATGCTGCCCAGCGCCGCCTCGAAGGGCAGGCCGTAGGCATGGGCGATGCCGGCTTCCCACAGCACCACTCGGGTCTTCGGTACGTAGCCTTCAAAGCCGCTTTGCAGTGCGAAGGGAATGCCGGCTTCCTGCAGGACGCTGGCGGTGGTGAAGCTGGCGTTCTCGAGTTCGCCAAACTGGCGCGCCATGGTCGGATGCAGCAGCACCGGCACCGCGGCAGCTCGGATCGCATCGAGCGCCAGATAGGCTTCGGCGGCACCATCAAGCACGATCCGGATCTCGAACTCCGCCGCCAGACGCAGCGCCGAGCGAATGTCCTGCTCCCGGTACGCTGTCACCAGCAGCGGCAGGCGCCGCTGCAGCACTTCGACCAGGGTCTCCAGTTCCAGATCGCGTGCCGGTTTGGCATCGGCCTTGGCGGTTGCGAGCTTGTTTCGATACTCGTCGGCCTTGATCAGTTGCTGGCGGAGCAGGGCAATCTGCTTGGCGCGGGTGCCCGGACTCTTGTTCTCGGCGCCAAAGGCACCCGGGCCCAGATGCGAGGCGAGCATCGCTGGCGAACGCAGCATGGCCGCATCGACATTGTTGCCGCGGGTCTTGACGATCATCGTCTGGCCCGACACCAGCGCGCCCGGACCATGCCCGGTGTGGACCGTGGTGACACCCAACTGGCGCAGCCAGTCGACCAGTCGCTCACGTGCGTTGTACGCATCCAGCGCACGTAGCTGTGGCTGCATTGGTGCTGAGGTCTCCAGCTGATCCTGGTCATGCGGCTGGTTCATGTAGCCCGAAAGGCCCACCACACTGCGCGCATCAATCAGGCCAGGCGTCACTTGTGCCGCCTGCAGGGTGCGCATGCCGGCCGGTACCGTCAGCTCGGACTGGCTGCCCACGGCCGCGATCTTGCCATCCCGGATCAGCACCACGCCCTGTTCGATCGACGCCCCAGCCTGAGTGTGGATGCGCTCGGCCACGATCGCCAGATCCTGCGCCCACAGCGGCGGGGCGAGGAGCAGGGCGACCAAACCAGATTGCCAGCGATTCATTTTCATAGCCCGCCCTCCAGTTCCAGGACCTGTGCCGCCAGTGAATCGCGGCCGGCCCCGTAGCCACCGGTCGCGGCCAGGGCGTCCTCGGCTTCGCTCAGATCGAACACTTTGCGGCCTTCGACCCAGGTCTGCTGGACCCGGCTGGAAACGCTCAGCGGATCGCCATCGAGGACAATGAAATCGGCGTCCTTGCCGACCGTCAACGAGCCAACTCGGTCGGCCAGATCGAGCATCCTGGCACCGTTGATGGTCATTGCCGCCAGCGCGCTGTCGCGATCCAGGCCAAAGCGCACCCCCATCGCCGCCGAGCGCAGGAACAACCGCGAGTCGGTCACCGGATCGTCGGTGTGATAGGCGAACAGCGCGCCGGCATCGTGCAATCGCTTGCCGTTGTCGGGCAGCAGGTTCATCGCCTCGAGCTTCCCGCCAGGGCTGTCGATATGGATGATCGAAGCCATCGCGCCGGCTGCGGCGATTTCGTTGGCGACCAGGCCCGCTTCGCTGACATGATGCAGAACCACCCGCAGGCCGAACTCTTCGGCCAGGCGCAGCACGGTCAGCACGTCGTCGTGGCGGTGGGTGTGGTGGTGCACGATGCGTTCACCCGACAACACCAGGCACAAGGCTTCCTTGCCGAGGTCGCGGGCCGGCTTCTTGTCGGCCGCGATCCTGGTGTCGCCGACCTTGGCGCAGTACTCCTGCGCACCGACCAGTTGGGTCCGCATCATCGCCGCCGACTTGCCCCGGGTGCCGGGAAAGGGCGTTGGTCTTAGAGGGTTGGTTCCGTTGGCCATCTTGATGCCGCCGGCAATGGCGCCGGAGGCATCCCGGATCGCCAACTCCTCGACGCTGTCACCTGGCCGCAACTTCAGATAGACGGTCTGACCACTCAACAAGTGACCGGAACCGGGCATCACGTTGACTGTGGTGATGCCGCCGGCGCGCGCCTTGCGGATACCGGCGTGACGTGCGTTGATCGAATCCAGCGCCCGCACGTCGGGCTGGATTGGACCACTGCCGTCTGCGCCAGCGACCTGGCCGATATGCGAATGGGTGTCGACCAGACCAGGCAGGATGACACGCCCGCTCATGTCGTGTACCTCGGCATCGGCCGGCAGGTTGAGATTTGCGCCCACCGCGACGATCTTGCCACCTTGAACCAGCAAGCTGCCGTTGGCGATCGCAGGTCCATCGATCGGATACAGGTGGGCGCCGGTGAAGGCCAGCGGGCGCTCCTGCGCAAGGGCAGGAAATGCAATCAGGCAGAGCAACAACGGCAGAACGATACGCATACGTGCCCCTCCATGACGCGGCCCAGGAGGGTACGGTTTGGGGCGGCATCTGGCCAGTGCTTTCCTACTAACCCGGATGTTTCATAAACCTGCTACTGCGGCCGCCACCCGCCCTGGACAAAGCGGGCACGTCGTGGCGCGGTTTGCTCCCGTTTGTCAGCTCAACGTAGAGCAAACTACGCCTTCACTGCCAAACGGTCCGCGAACCGCACCACGACGCGCCCTTGGCGGCCTCGCGACGCACGTTCATGAAACATCCGGGCTAAAGGATCAGTATCAACCGGTCATCTTCCGCGCGTGCTCGCGCTCGCGGTGTTCAAAGGCATCGACAAACTGATCGAGCTCACGATTGCTCATGCCGATGGCGTGGCCGACCTGGCGCCACCGGCTGGTCGCACGCTCTACTTCGGTCAGGATCCGGATGGCGGTGTCACGGTTGATCCGGAAATACGGTGCGACCGACATCAAGATATCGATCGATGCCTCGGGACCGGTGTCTTCCGATATCCAGGTCTTCAGCT
This sequence comes from Lysobacterales bacterium, assembly GCA_036722245.1. Lineage (GTDB taxonomy): Bacteria > Pseudomonadota > Gammaproteobacteria > Xanthomonadales > SZUA-5 > JAWLAT01. The sequence goes on along the minus strand of DAIMJK010000077.1, from coordinate 6,057 downwards.
CGCGCGCGCGCTCGGGGAAGGGGTTGATGTCAAAGGCTGGCGCCAGGGTCCAATGCCCTCGTTGGCTATGCAGGAACCCGTGGTTGTGCAGGTGGTCATCCACGTTGGTGATCAGGATGGAGAAGGCGATGCGTCGCCATAGTTCTACTATGTCGGCCTGGGGCCGTGCGCCCTGTTGCCGCAGGGCGTCGACGATCTCGGTGTAGGCGTGTTCGCTGCCATCGCTCGTGTCTACTCCGAGCATGGTCGCTGCAGAGATGTACATCAAGCGGCTTCCGTCGCCCGGTCGATCGAATCGACAAATCAGGGCGACTGGACTGCCATCGCTGTCCACCAATCTGGCCTCCGCGGCATTGATCCCGCTTTCCCGGGCCAGCCGCAGTGCCAGCACCTCGCCCTTGGTCACGGCCCGATCGTCTTGCACACTCGGGAATTTGCCGATGGACAGTCGACCGCTTTCGTCGATCACGGTGCATTTCGGACGCAAACCGCCCAAGGTCGTGCCCCGGCCGCGCAGGTAGGCCAGGTCGGCTGCCGTTTCGGTATGCAACTCCACCGCCCGCGATGCGGAAAGCAGCACACCCAAATCGATCAGTGGTGGGCTGGTGCGTTTCTCAGGTTCCGGTGCCCGCTGGAAGACTCCGCTCTCATCGCGGAAGCGCAGCGCCCCGACACGGCCACTGTCATCGACCGCCAAGAGGAAATCCAGTGGATTCAATGCACGTGCTTCTACCGCCGCACCGCTCTTCCGTGCCTGTTGGCGTTGTTTGGCATGGTCGCGCAGGATGACCTTGCGCCCCCAGCCATCGGGTTCGGTATCTGCGATCGCGCCGTGGAACAGCGAGCCATTGCGCACGTGCTGGTGGTATTGCATCCCCGAAACCAAGGGGAGTCCTGGTTCGAGCGCGAAGCGGTCCTCAGCTGCCAACCAGTCCGGATGGTATTCAAAGCCAGCGCTCTGGCGCGCGCCCTGGGCTTCGAATCTGAGCGTGCCGACTTGGCGCGCGGCGTCGCCCAGGCAAACGTCAAGAACCCGCCTCATGGCGACTTGGCCTTCTTGGGCCGTACCCGTTGCGGCAGGCGGCTGCTGTCCATCAGCAAACCGGTTTCGTCGTTGCGGCTGTCAGCGATCTCGGCCAAGGCGTTGGAGAATCCCAGCGTGAACAAGGTCATCGCGTACACGCCCATGGATACGCTGGGGTGGCCTTTCTCGACCTTCAGATAGGTCGCCTTGGAGACGCCAACGCGTTCGACCATCATTTCAACAGTCAGGTTACGCTTGCGCCGGGCGTCCTTGAGGTCCTTGCCGAGCTTGGCGAGTGAACGCAGGACCCGGGAGGGCAGGGTGTCAGTGACAGTGGAACGCATAAATAAGGTCTCATAAAATGGCCCTTAGTAAGCCTAAGGGATAGATTATTATCCCTTATCCTCTTCCATCGGGATCAAGTCAAGTCGCTGGCTCCGGTCATGGAGTCGTCGGCGCTGGGGGGCGAGACTGAAAGCCATTGACTTTCAGATGGTTGCGAAGGCGTGCGTGCAGTTTGTGCGTCTCGTTGCTAGCGTCGGCACGCGTGGATGGGCGAAATCGGGCAAAATGCAGTGCACACGGGCGTGCACAGGTTTGCGTCCGTGTCATTATCCGGACACGTAAGTCTATGATTCTTGAGGACAGAAGACTTTCGGTCGCGCCGATGATGGACTGGACCGATCGGCACTGCCGCTATCTGCATCGGCTGATCGCGCCCGGAGCATTGTTGTACACCGAGATGGTGGTCGATCAGGCGATCCTGCACGGGCCGCGTGAGCGTTTGCTGGGCTTCGATCCGGCCGAGCATCCGGTGGCATTGCAATTGGGTGGCAGCGAGCCGGCGCTGTTGGCAAAGGCGGCGGCAATCGGCGCCAGCGTCGGCTATGACGAGATCAATCTGAATTGTGGTTGCCCATCGGACCGGGTCCAGTCCGGCCGCTTCGGCGCCTGCCTGATGCGCGAGCCCGAGCGGGTGGCCGAGGCGGTGCAGGCGATGCGCGAAGCGGTCGCCGATCGCCTGCCGGTGACCGTGAAGTGCCGCCTGGGTGTCGATGAAGACGACAGCGAAGCATTCTTCCGACACTTCGTCGATACCGTGGCGGTCGCAGGCTGCGAGGTCTTCATCGTGCACGCGCGCAAGGCCTGGTTGCGCGGACTGAGCCCGAAGGAGAATCGCGAGTTGCCACCGCTGGACTACGAGCGCGTCTACCGGCTCAAGCGCGACCGGCCGGAACTGACCGTGATCCTCAATGGCGGCCTGGACGCTGGTGCCACAACGCTGGATGCGCTGACCAAGGTCGACGGCGTGATGCTCGGTCGGCACGCTTATCAGCACCCGTGGGATCTGGCGCTGCTGGAGCGGCGGATCCGCCTTCTCGACACGACCGCAACGGTGGCTGAGATGGAGGCGGTGCAGATTGAAGACCGGCGCCCGGCAATCGTCGCCCGGTATGTCCAGTACATGCGCCAGCGCCTTGACCTGGGCGATCCGGTCCGGGTGTTGTTGCGACCCTTGCTCGGCCTGTTCCCCGGCGCGGCCGGCGCCAAGGCCTGGCGGCGCGCCCTGTCGGCCGCCGATCTGGCCCCGATCGCCAATGCGCCAGAGCGCTTGCTGGACCTGCTGCCACAAGTCGCGCTCGCGGCGTGAGGCCGTTGGCCCGCGTATCCGACCCAGGAGCTAAGAGCGAATAACCACAAAGGACACAAAGGACACAAAGGAAGAGCTTTGAGCACGGAGGCCTCGCCATGTAGCACGCTCGGGACTTGCGGGCGCGCGGGTTGACGACGGATCTTTTCTTATTGGTGTCGAACCTCTACAAGGCTCGCCTCTTTCTTTCATCTGCGAACATCTGCGACATCTTCGGTTAAATGTGCGCTTGAAATGCTTCATCCGGGCCGCGTCAGCTGAGGTTCGACGCCAGTCAGGATTTTTCGCTCTGCTCTCCTTCGTGTCCTTCGTGTCCTTTGTGGTCAATCAGCTCTTCAGCTCTTCAGCTCTTCAGCTCTGCAGCTCTTCACCACTTTCACTATCCAGTACCCGAAAGCGGGCAGGGTAGACTTGCGCGACTCTCACGCCGAGCCCGCCATGCAAGCCACTCGCGACATCTCCGATCTGCTCGACATCATGGCGCGTCTGCGCGATCCGGATGGCGGCTGCCCGTGGGATCTGGAGCAAGACTTCCGCAGCATTGCGCCCTACACGATCGAGGAAGCCTATGAGGTAGCCGACGCGATCGAGCGCGGTGCGATGGGCGAACTGGTCGACGAACTGGGTGACTTGCTGCTGCAGGTCGTGTTTCACGCGCAGATGGGCAAGGAAGCCGGGTTGTTCGATTTTGGCGATGTGGTGCGAGCAATCAACGACAAGATGATCCGACGCCATCCGCATGTCTTTGGCGATGCCGCCATCGGCAGTGCCGATGCCCAACTGGAAGCCTGGGAGCAGATGAAGGCCGTTGAACGCGGTACACAAACGAGCCGGCTGGATGCGGTGTCACGCGGCCTGCCCGAATGGCTGCGCGCGCACAAGTTGCAGAAACAGGCCGCACGCGCAGGCTTCGAGTGGCCGGCGGTAAGTGATGTGCTGGACAAGCTGGAGGAGGAAATCGGCGAGCTGCGGGCCGAAATGGCCGCCGGCGAGGCGCGCGAGCGGCTGCAGGACGAACTCGGCGACGTGGCCTTCGTGCTGGTCAACCTGGCCCGTCATCTGAAGCTCGACTACGGCGCGGCGCTGGGGGGCTGCAACGCCAAGTTCGAGCGCCGCTTCCGGCGGATGGAACGACTGGCCAACGACGACGGGGGTCTCGAAGCGCTGGAGTTCGCGCAGTTGGAACAGCTCTGGCGCGATGTGCGCCAGGAGGACCATCAGGGCCTGCTCGATCCAACTGGTGAGCGGCGCGCTTGACCTTCTGGGCCCTGAGCCCCGAGCCCTGACACCCTCAGCTCTTAGCCCTGATCACCGGGCACCGCGCTACCATCAGCCATTGACCCGATGCCCGCCGAGAACGCCCCATGCCCCCAGTCACGCTGGCCCTGTTGATCAGCAACGTCATCGTCTTCCTGATGCAGGGGGTCTATGGCGATGGTCTGCTGATTCCCTTTGCGCTGTGGCCGATCGGTAACAGCGGCTTGGAGGTCGGCGCGATGGGTGGTGTGGAATGGCCCGGCTTTGCGCCGTGGCAGCTGATCACCTACGGTTTCCTGCACGGCAGCTGGGGCCATCTGTTCTTCAACATGTTTGCGCTGTGGATGTTCGGGGCGGCGCTGGAGCAGTTGTGGGGCTCGACCCGCTACGCCGGATTCGTCCTGACCGGGATCATCGGCGCCGGCATCGCCCAGTTGATCGTCGGTGCGCTGAGCGGCAGTCCCTGGCCCACGGTGGGTGCTTCGGGTGGTGTCTACGCGGTGCTGCTGGGTTTCGGCATGATGTTCCCGAACCGGATGGTGCTTCTGCTGATCCCGCCGATACCGATGAAGGCCAAGTATCTGGTGATCATCTTCGGCTGCCTGGAACTGTTCCTGGGCGTCACCGGCACCCAGCAGGGTGTAGCCCATTTCGCCCATCTGGGCGGCATGGTCACGGGCTTTTTCCTGATTCGGAAGTGGCAGCGCGACTTCGCCCGGCGGGAGGAGGTGGAGCGGCTGCCTTGACCGCGGTCGGTCGCGTTTCGTTGGCCGTCTGAAAAGCAGGGTCACGCGGAGACGCGGAGGACGCGGAGAGATCAAGAGCAGTCCAAACACTTGCTCACAGTCGCTACAGTCGCTGCGTGCGAATGCAGTCGCTCACGTTCCAGAGCGATCACGCGATGAAAGCACCTTGGTGCGGTTCGTTGACGAACTGGACATCCCGGCCCGGACCGAGTTGCCCAAGGAAGTTGATTTCTCGGACTTCTGACTTCGACCATGATCGTTCTGGATACCAACGTCTTGTCGGAGACGATGCGACCCCGGCCCTGATCGCTGCGATCTGCCTGCAACACGGCAGCAGCCTTGCGGCCCGCAATACGCGAGACTTCGAGGGCTGTGGCGTGGCCCTGATCAATCCCTGGCACGCCAACGAGTAAATCTCCGATGCTACCGCCCGCGAAACACCGCCTCGCGTCGCTCACTGAAGGCGCGCACCGCTTCGGCTGCGTCTTCGCTGGCCATGACCCTGCTCAGGGCCGGCAGTAGTGCGGCGATGCCTGCCTCTGCGCCGTCGCGGCGGGCCACTCGGGCCAGTTGCAGGCTGGCCTGCACGCCCAACGGCGCCGCGGCCGCGATGCCTTCGGCGATCGCCAGCGCTCGCTGCAAGTGCTCGCCTGGCGGGCAGAGCTGCTGCACGAATCCCCAGCGCAGCGCTTCGGCGGCGCTGAATTCGCGCCCGCTCAACAGCACGTCCATCGCATTGCCCCAGCCGATCTCCTGGAACAGTCGCACCGTCGCGCCGCCGCAGGCGAAGAAGCCGCGGCGGACTTCCAGCTGGCCGAAGCGGCAGTCGCTGGCGGCCACCCGCACATCGGCGGCGAGCATCAGTTCGACCGCGACGGTGAAGGACACGCCGCTGGCGGCGACCACCACCGGCTTGGACACGCGCCGCTGTTCATCCAGTCCAAAAGGATCGAGCCCGCCGTCGGGAATCTCCGGCATCCGCCCTTGGGCCAGCGCCGGCGCCCACGCGGTCAGGTCCAGACCGGCAGTGAAATGCTCGCCGTGTCCGTACAGCAGCCCACAGCGTAGCTCGGGGTCGCGATCGAGCTCGCCGTAGGCCATGGCGAGCGCTCGATAGGTATCCAGACCGAAGGCATTGCGCTTGTGCGGGCGGTTGAAGCCCATCAACAACACATGGCCGCGACGCTCGACGGTCAGCGCTTCACTCATCGGAAAAGCCCTCGATCGGCATATCCAGGGCCGAGCGGTCGAGCTGATTGAGCAGCTCAATCACCGCACCTGGGTGGCCTACCACCAGGGGGCGATAGCCGGATACTACGAGCTGCTGCGTGATGCCGAGGGCGCGGTGGAGATTCTCTATTTCGGCCTGGCCCCGGCCT
>DAIMJK010000076.1:9083-12701 GCA_036722245.1 Lysobacterales bacterium | reverse complement strand
TCGCGGGTCTCACCGGCTGCGCACGATCGCCTCGTTCACTTTGAACACAAGAGCGCCGCTGAACCCGATCGGAAACGGCTGCGCGTCGACGGCCCTGCACTGCGCCGATCGGGTACAACGGCCTACCAGGCTAACGGCGCGCTGCCGTTGCAGCGCGTCGGTCAGGCACGAGCAAGAAATCCCGCCTGCCGAATTGCCGTCGGAACGAACTATCCTGGAGACGATTGGAGGTGGGTGCTGGAAGAGCATCCAAAGCGGCGCGGAGCGCCGCAGTCCAAAGGTGAGCGTCGCAGTCCAGGTAGATCGGCTCGCTAGCCGCGACAGTCCCGGTTCAGCGTATAAGTCCCGCACAGTTCGGCGACGGCCATCACATGTCCGTCGATGGCCTTGAGCACGTCGGCGGCAGTGAAATCCGGACGTTCGATATCTGTGCGTTCCACGTCCAGTGCATACAGTCGAAAGTGGTAATGGTGCAGGCGCTCGTCGTTCCATGGCGGGCACGGGCCGTCGTAACCGTAGTACTCGCCATCGCCCATGAAGCCACCATAGTCGTTCAGTCCCTGGCGGCTGCCGGCCGGGCCGGGCGGATTGCGTTGACCGCCCTTGACCACGCCATCGGCACAACTGGCGGCGGCGATTTCGCGCAGCTCGGGCGGGAGGTCGATCATGACCCAATGGATGAAGTCCTGCCGCGGCTGGTCGGCGGGAATGCTGGCGCCGGCCTTGTTGACGTCGTCGAAGATGGTCGGCACGTCTGGATCGACGCAGAGCAGCACGAATGACCGGGTCCCGGCAGGGACATCACTCCAGGCCAGGTGCGGGTTGCGATTGTCCGACAGCGCCATTGGCGCCTGCGCATCCAGTCGGCCATAAGCGAACTCGGGCGGAATCGGCTGGCCTTCGTTGAAACTGTTGCTCGTCAGCTGCATCTCGATCTCCTTGTTCGCCCAAAGGGCAGCAGAGTGGTCAGGCGCCTTTGCGCAGGGCCTTGTAGCCTTCGGTCAGAGGGTCCTGGTAGCGCGCCGCATGGCCGGCCGGGAAATGACCCGGCAGATCACCGAGGGTCTTGTCGGCGCGGAAGCTGGTCGAACCCGGTTCCAGTCCCAGTTGCTGCAGCAATTGCGCCATGCGCTGCTGCGGCTGATCCAGCAACTCGTCGAAGCGGACCCGCACCACCGGCATCCGTTCGCTTTCGACGATGGTATCCAGATGGCTGGCAGCAGCGGCAAGCCATTGCCCGGCCTGGGCGGCTGAATCAAAGCGCAGGCGGTGCAGGCCGGGAAATGCGAGCCAGTCGAGCATGCAGTCCTTCAGGTCGCGCTCGACGATGATCAGCGGCGCGCCCGGGAATACGCTTGCCAGGGCCGAATGGAGCAGGACGTCGATGTGCGGCAGCCAGTCGATCAGCAGCGCGGATGTCGGCAACGCGCCGCGGCGCTGCAGGGCCTTGCGCCAGCGCCGACGCAGAACCATCGCCTGACCTTCGCTCAGCCCGTTCTGGAAGGCGGGCCAGTCTGGCTGCGAGAAGCCGTCGAAGCGTGCTGTTGCGCTGAAGCGATCGGCCGCCAACAGTACCTCCGGATGATTCCGCAGCGAAGCGGCCAGGTGCTGTACGCCACTACCAGGCAGCCCGACCAGGAAGGCAACCCGCTCGGCTGCCGGTGGCCACGGACCAGCCAGCGTCGGCGGAGTCATCGCGGCGGCACCTGGCAGTGGCCGCATTGACACGAAATGGGGTGACTTGAGGTGGCGCTCCTGCCAGCGCTGGGCGGCCTGTTCCACATCACCCTGAGCGTCTGCAGCGCGGGCCAGCAGTACCAGTCGCGCTTCCTGTTGACCGGGCTCCAGACCCGAAGGCTCGACTCTGTCCAGCTTGGCCAGAACCGGTCCGGGACGGCCAATACGCAACTCGGCGCGCGCCGCGATCAACAGTGCGTTGATGTGATCACTGCGCAGACGCAGCGCTGCGCGCGCCTCGTGCATGGCCGCATCAAGTTCACTCTGATGCTCGAGCAGTGCGGCCAGATCGGCGTGCGCATCGGCTTCCTCCGGACAGGCTTCGACCCAGCGCCTGGCCATCGGAACGGCTGCGGCGTGGGCCTGACGATGCGCCATGATGGCGAGCAAGACTCGCCAGGTCGCGCCGTCGGTCGGATGCCGGTTGAGATGTTGACCAAGGATCGCTTCGGCGGTGGTGGGATCACCCATCCGCATCAGGCTCAGGGCTTGAGTGCGATGGGCGCGCGACAGTTGTGGTCGCAGCGTCATGGCGCGGGTGGCAGCGTCCAGAGCGTTCTGCAGATAGCCTCCGCCAAGCAGGATCTCCGCGCGCAGAATCCAGACCTGGGCCAGGTCTGGATGGGCGTCGAGCAGTTTCGCGGCATGCGCGTCGGCAGCGGCCAGATGGCTACTCCAGTACAGGCACAGCAGTCGCAGCAGCGCGGGAGCCAGTGGGCTGCCAGCCGGCTCGTCGCCGATCAGATCAAGTAGCCGCAGCGCCTCGGTGTGCCTGCCACGCGCCAGTTCTGCGGCGGCGGCGATCAGGCGCGCGTGCGCGACCGGCGGCTCGGCTTCGAGCAGCGGCTGCAGTTCGAAAAGGACGTCCTCAAACTCGCCCTGACGCAGCAGCACCCCGGCCAGCGCCAGCCGGTACTCGACTGCGGTCGGATCATCTTGCAGACTTTCGCGGTAGCGCTTCTGCAAGCCGTCCAGATCGGCATTGAGGACGTTGACCTCGGTTGCGCAGACGTGGGCGGCTGCCAACTTGGAGTCCAGCAGCAGCGCATCGTCGAAACTGGCCCTGGCGGCGTCGGTCTGGCCCAGTCGCTGTTGCACCCGGCCTTGCAGCAGCATGGCCAATGCATGATCGGGAGTGTCGGCGAGCAACTCGACCAGCGCGATGGCGGCATCGCGAAAGCGGCCCTCGCGCGCCGCCAGAGCGGCCTCCAGAAATCGTGGCTGCGGGTCAGTTGGTCGGGTCGCGCGTGCTTGAGCGAGCTCGCGTCGCGCCTGTTCCAGCTGATCATTCGCGATCAGTCGCTCAATTTGTTCCATCCAGGGTGACTCGGGCAAGGGGGCGGGTCGCGGATGGTAGCGCAACTAGACCCTTGCGCCTGCCGCATAGCGCTCGACCCGGTCCAGGAAAAGCTCTTCGATCCAGCTTTCCAGACGCGCGCCCTGAATGAATCCGCAGTGACCGCCGTGGCGGGTCAGCAGCAACTCGGTGGACGACGTCGCCTGCAGCCCGTGGAAGTCGCTGACCGGAATGACCGGATCGTCTGCCGCCGCGACGATGGTCGCTGGCACCTGCATGCCTGCCAGCCGGTCGGCGGCAATCGAGTAACCGCTCAGGTAGCGATCAAGATGACCGAAGTCGGTGTACTGCTGCACCAGTCGGTCGGTCAGACTGCGCAAGGTGGGTTGGCGCAGCCAGTCCTCGAAGCGATAGCGGTGAGGATAGAGAGCTTGCTTGCGTTTGAGCGAGCGGCTCCATTTGCGGATGAAATACCACTCGTACATGAATGGTGCGCGCTCGATCGCCTCCATCGTGTGCTTGGGGTCGATCGGCGGACATATGGCGATTGCGCCGACCAGCGGCAGGCCGGCGGCAGCGGCTCG
>DAIMJK010000076.1:0-9073 GCA_036722245.1 Lysobacterales bacterium | reverse complement strand
GGCGACACGCAGCGCGAAGTTGCCGCCGAGCGAGAACCCGCCGATGAGCATCGGCCGGGCCGGATAGCGGATGGCGATCGCGCCGATCGCCCCGACGACTTCATCCAGCCGGCAGGAATGGAACAACTCCTCGTTCAGATGGTGGGTGTCGCCATGGTCACGCAACTGCAGCCTGAAGACCTCATAACCGGCGCTCTGCAATCGGCCGCCGATAGCCAGCATGTAGCTGGAATCGGCGCAGCCCTCCCAGCCGTGAATCAACACGACCATGCCGCGGCTGGGGCCGTCGACCAGCGCGCGTGAATGAAAACCGAGCAGACGCACACCGTCACCGCAATCGAGCATTACCGGTTCGGCCTCTGCCGGGAAGGCAGGGTAGCGTTTGCGCGCCAGTCGCCCGCGCAGCCGACTCGACGCCAACGCCGACTGCAGATGAGGATTACGCAACAGGGCGGGCGGCAGAAAGGCTTCGGTCATGCGTCCTCGACCACCCGGCAGATACGCAAGCGACAGCTGTCTGCAAGCCGGCGGCGCCCTTCACCAGCGTCCTGCACCAGCGGCAGGAAGTGCGTTTCGGCCTCGATCGGTGGCCCACCCAGCAGGCGCAGGAAATTGAACAGGAAGTTTTCGTTGTCGGCGAACGCGACGAAGGGGCTGTAGCGGCCCTCTACCCGATAGCGCAGGGCGACCGGCTGGATCGGCACCTGCGCGTCCAGCGCGGTCTGGAAGATTCGGGCGTGGAATACCTTGACCGAGCGGCCATTGCCGGTGCCGCCTTCGGGAAAGACGCCTACAGCGTGACCTTGCCGCAGCCGCTCGGTCATGACCGAGGAGACGCTCGCCATCGACTCGCTGGAGCCTCGCCGGTGGTAGATCGTCCCGGCACGACTGGCCAGCCAGCCGATCACCGGCCAGCCGGCGATCTCGCTCTTGGCGACGAAATGCACTGCGCGATGACTGTGGATCAACTCGATATCGAGCCAACTGATGTGATTGGCAACGATCAGAACTGCTGAGGCGTGTGGCTCACCGACGCGGCGGGTGCGCATCCCGAACACCCGCAGCAGCCCGCGCGACCACCAGGCGATGGTCTTCTCCGCCCGGCTCAGGCCATCGCGGCCACTCCGGGTGGCACCGGGAAGGCTGATCATCAGCACCGCAGCCGGCAGATGGACGCCCAGATGCCAGCACAGCATGGGCGTGCGATAGAGATAACGCCACCAGCGCACCCGGGCAACAGGTTCGCGGCTGGCCGTGGCCAAGGCGGCCGGATCGCGGGAGACAGGGGCATTCATCGGGGGGCAAGTGTAACGATATGTGGTGGAGCTGGGGATCTAAAAGCAGTTCCAGTTGCCAGTTCCAGTGGCCAGTGAGACGCGGACGAGTTGCACTCGGAATCCGTATCGGCATTGGTATCGATCCGTCTCAGCGTAACCGCCAACCTCATCGCGAACCGTGGCCACCGCCCCACCGTTTCAGGATCGGAGCGATCCGGTCGAGAACGGTGGCACTTCCTGCCGACGTACTCGATGGCTGCCCGGTGCACGTCAGGTCGTTCGTGGACAAAACCCATGGCGATGCCCTCGATTCCGATTCCGACCCCGACCTGCCCCCTGACATCACATCACCGCATCGGTTTGAATCGCACCCGTCTCGCACTCCACAATCGCGGTGGCACGCCCGGCGGGCTACTATCAGCGTCTTGCATTCTTCGGCGGGTACGGCCATGAGTCTTTGGAAGCGGTCTCTGAGTCTGGAGCGGATGGAGCAGGTCGCCGAGGGGACTCTGGTGGGGACGCTGGGGATCCGCTTCGTCGAGCTGCGCGAGGATGCGCTGGTCGGCTCGATGCCGGTCGATACGCGCACCGTGCAGCCATATGGCTTGCTTCATGGCGGCGCCTCGGTTGCGTTGGCCGAGACGCTCGGCAGCATGGCGGGACAGATGACCGTCGATGAGGACCACATGGTGGTCGGGCTGGAGATCAACGCCAATCACCTGCGCGCGGTGCGTGCGGGTCTGGTGACCGGCGTCGCAAAGCCCCTGCACCTGGGCCGCAGCACCCAGGTCTGGGAGATCCGAATCTGTGACGAGGCCGATACGCTGGTCTGCGTGTCGCGGCTGACCTTGGCTGTGGTCAAGCGCGGTCGATGAGGGTCCACCTGCTGGGCAGTGACGCCTGGATCGAGGTTGAACCAGACGAAACCGTATTGGCGGCGGCGCGCCGGCAGGGCCGGGCACTGCCCTATAGCTGTCTGTCCGGTCGCTGTGGCAGTTGCCGCGGGCACCTGCTGGCTGGTGAAGTGCATTACCCCTACAACCCGCCCGAGGCCTTGAGCCCGGCCGAACTGGCCACTGGCGAGGTGCTGTTGTGCCAGGCGGTGCCACTGGGCGACCTGGAGATTTCGATCCGCGAGGTCGAAGCGGTGCGTGGCATCCCGCTGCGCCGACTCAAGCTGCAAGTGGCCACGATGACGCGCCTGGCACCGGATGTGATGGGCCTGCGCCTGCAGCCGGTCGATGGCGAGCCGCTGGCCTGGCTACCGGGTCAGTATCTGGACGTGCTGCTCGCCGACGGCAAGCGGCGCGCCTTCTCGATTGCCAATGCGCCGACGCCCGATCGGCACGTCGAGTTGCACGTGCGGCGTGTCGCTGGCGGTGGATTCAGCGAGTATGTTTTCGAGACGCTGGAGGTCGGCATGCAGTTGCAGGTCGAGGCCCCGCTTGGGACCTTCGTCGCCCGCGGCTACAGCGATCGACCCATGCTGCTGGTCGCCGGTGGCACCGGCTTTGCCCCGATCAAGGCGATCATCGAGCATCTGATTTCAAGGCAGTCGGCCGCCGCGCCGGTGGGGCCGGTCCAGCTGTATTGGGGCGCCCGCGTCGCCAGCGATCTGTATCAGGAGGCCATGGTCCGGCAATGGGCCGATGAACTGCCGTGGTTCGACTACCAGGCCGTGCTCAGCGAGGCGGCGCCCGACGATCCGCTGCACCGCTATGGCCTGGTTCACGAGATCGTGCTGACCGACCACCCCGACCTGACCGCCTTTGATGTCTACATGTCCGGGCCCCCGGCCCTGATCGACGCCGGCCGCCACGCCTTCGTCGATGCCGGCCTGCCGCTGGACCGCCTTTACTACGACTCCTTCGACTACGCGCCCGACGTGCTGGCGGCGATGATCCGGTTGAGAGAGCAAAGCAGTTCCAGTGACCAGTTCCAGTAGCCAGTCACAAGAGCAGTTCCAGTAGCCAGTTAGATCAAGAGCTGGTGCCACACGACCCTTGTCTGCTCTCCACTGGCATTGGCGCTGCCAAACTGGTTACTGCTTTTCGGGCTCGTCTCTGGCACTGGCAGCGGCCCACTGCCCACTGGAACTGCTCTTTGGGGCTCTTCACTGGAGCTGGCAGCTGGCCACTGGAACTGCTCTCACTCAAACCCATCCTCAAACAACTCGTCCCCACCGCCCAGCGGCACGATGCAGGCCGGTGTATTGGCCGCGATGCGGGTGGTCAGGCGGGTGATTACGGTGGGATGGAGCAGCAACTGGTTGGAGCCGCAATTGGCGCCGTTGGGCGCGCCGAAGTTGCAGTAGCTCATCAACGTGCCGGGGTTGCCGGGACCGCCGGGGCAGGAGACCGAGCCGGTGTAGCAGCTCGGTTCACCGGTGAAGCACTGGTCCACCGGCGGGTTGTAACAATGGGTGTGGACCGAGCCCAGGTTGTGGCCGATCTCGTGGGCAATGATGCGCAGGCTGGAAGAGACCGGCACTGAGCTGTCGTGGAACACCTGATTGATGCTGTAGCTGGCGCCACCCGATACGTTGTGGTCGCAATAGCGGTCCAGCCAGGCAATGCCGTTGGCCGAGAAACCGTTGGGTGACTTTCCCGACAACAGCAACGCAAAGGCCCGCTGCACACCGGCCTGGTTGTTCTGCCAGTAAGTACCGAACTCGGTCAACTGGGCCAGGGTGGCGGGTGAGTCATTGTTGTTGAAGGGGTCCGTACCGACGCGCAGGAAAGTCGTGCCGCGCAGCGTGCGCAGATTCAGATCACGCTCATAGATGACGTTCATCTGCAGGATCATCTGGTCTACCCAGGCGCTGGCACTGGTGGTGTTGTTGGCAAAACGCTTGGACAGCCATTCGGTGTCGGTGTCGATCGCCAAGGTCGCAGTTCCGAGCACACCGGCTGACGCGCGCGCGGCCAGGTGGCTCAACGGCGGCATCTGCACTGGTAGCGCAACGCCCGAGGCCAGCGCCATCTCCGAATCGGTCCCACAGCTGCTGTGCAAGGGCTCGCTTGGCGCCGGCGGCACGCGCAGAATCGCGCGATCACCCTCCCAGCGGACCTCATACTCGGTCAGCTGACCGTTCTGGCCACTGGCCGCGGTCCAGACGCCGTCGCGATGGAGCAGACCCCAACGCGTGCCCTGCGCATCGACCCCGAGAAAATAGTCGGCATTGTCGTTTGCCAGCCTTTCATGGACACCGTCGGTCACCACCTCGGTCACCGCTTGCGGCGCGCGCAACTCGACCGCCTCCATCGTCGCAACACGCTCGTTTGCCGACTGCGGCAGCAGCCGCACGGCAGTGGTGTCACTGATCGCCAACTGCAACAACGGCGCGGAGGCGGCGTTGAGCCCGCCGCTGACAGCAAACAGGCAATACAGCGCGAATCCAACACGCAGGTTCATTTGACTCACCATTTGTTTGCTCTCCGTGGACGAAAACGCAGTTTGGCACCTGCAGGTGACCCACAACCTGCCACTGGCGCGACACCCGGGGGCTGACGCACTTGCTCCTCCGCTCCCTCGCAGCACCAGATCCGCTTCGGCATGCGGCTTCCGGTGCATGCGTCAACGTTTTCACACTCGACGCCTCGTCGAATTCCGGAGTGATCAGCCTTGCCAGCGCCGCCGCTAACAGGTATGAAGGGCGCCTTCCCTTGTTGATCCGGAGAGCACGTCGTGAGTGGGCAACCGAAACCGGGTTTTTACTTTGTCGTTCTGGCCGTTGTTCTGGGCCTCATTGGCTATGCGGTCTACCGTTTCCAGGCACCAGGACCCGATTCGGGCGCAGTCAGCGGTCAGTACGATCGTTCCGACAGCGGTACCCAGGGCACGCCAGCGGGTGATGGCGGCCTGGAAGCGCCGGACTCCGGCGGCCCTACCACAGTGTCCGAGTACACCTATGTCGCCTCGGCCAAGCTGCCGGACGTCAAGGGCGTTTCCAACTATGACGCGCTGAGCGATCGTACGGTCAAGTTCGCGATCAACGTCTGGGCCGGCTGGGCGCCGATCGTGCATGCCAACGGCGGTTTCCGACCCGGCAAGCAATGGACCACACCGGGCGGCCAGCCGTTCAAGGTGGAACTGGTGTTGATCGATGATCCAGTCGCGATGCGCGATGCCTTCGCCAGCGGCAACGTTCACATCGGCTGGGCCACCGTCGACATGCTGCCGCTGCTGCTGGAGAGCCTGCAGAAGGACTCGCGGGTGATGCCGCGAGTGTTCCAGCAGGTCGACTGGTCCAACGGCGGCGACGGTATCGTCGTGCGCGACAACATCGCCAGTGCCCGCGACCTGCGCGGCAAGACGGTGGTGCTGGCGCAGAATTCACCTTCGCACTACTTCCTGCTCAACACGCTGGTCGATGCCGGGTTGCAGCCGGCCGAAGTGGACATGCGCTTCACCAACACCGCCTTCGAGGCCGCCGCGGCCTTCAATGCCGACAAGCGCATCGCCGGCGTGGTCAGTTGGGCACCGGACATCTACAACCTGTCGGACGTGAGTGGCAACAAGCTGCTGGTGTCGACCGCTACGGCGAACAAGCTGATCGGCGACGTATGGTTCGCACGCGCCGACTTTGCCAAGGATCATCCGGACATCACCGAGGGGCTGGTCCGCGGCATCTTCGACGCCATGATCGCGCTGGAAAGCACCGAGGAGAAGCAGAAGGTCGCCGCGTGGATGGGCGATGGCTACGCGATGCCGGCCTCCGAAGTGATGGAGATGCTGCCCGACGCGCATTGGACCAACTTCGCCGACAACCGCGAGTTTTTCCTCAATCGCAACAACCCGACCAACTTCGAGCGTACCTACAACAATGCTTTTGCGCTGTACCGACGTGTGGGCAGTGTCTCGAACAAGGTACCGTTTGACCAGATCATGGACTTCTCGGTGCTGCAAAAGCTCGCCAAGGAACCGAAGTACGCCAACCAGACCAGCGACTATGCGGTCAATTTCGCGCCGCGCGCGGCCAGTTCGATCCAGGCCGAGAGCCCGGAAATCCTGACCAAGACGGTCGTGATCCACTTTTATCCGAACTCCTTCGATCTGGCCCACAAGATCACCAAGCAGGACTCCAAGGGCAAGACGGTGGAGGAGCCGTACGATCCGAACGTGCCCTTCGTGCTGGAGGAAGTCGGGCGACTTGCCGGGCAGTACGGTGCTGCCCGTATCGTGATCGAGGGCCACACCGATGGCTCGATGCGCGGCAGTGTGCCGGAATCGGCGGTGGTTGAGCTTTCCAGCAACCGCGCACTGGCGGTCAAGCAGGCGATCGTGCGCAAGTTCCCCGAACTCGATCCGAACCAGTTCTCCACTCAGGGCATGGGCTGGAAGCGCCCGGCCGAGCCTACCGACGCCGACAACCACGCCCGCAACCGGCGGGTCGAGGTGAAGGTGTATCCGTTGGAAGCTCAGTAAGGGCAGGGCTTAGGGGTCAGGGCCCAGTAAGAGCAGGGCCCAGGGCATAGGGCCCAGGGCCCAGTAGACACCGCGGCCGGACGATAAACCGGCCGCATGTTCACACACGATGCCTTCCGACCGAGGTGATCGACGTGACTGGCAGTAGCACTGGACACACAGCAAGCGACTTCTGGCGGCAGCGCCCCGCAAGCCTGGGCCCTGGGCCCTGTGCCCTGGGCCCTCCACCTCAAGCCATCAAGTCGCCCCGAGGCACCACGCAATGACCCGCCCCCCCTGGCTAGACACCCTGCTCACCCTGCGCCAGCCGGTCAGTCAGGCCTGGGCGCAGACGCTGGCCGGTACCTGCATCATGGCGCTGGGCTTTCTCTGGTTCATCAGCACCATCGGCCCGGCCGAAATGCGCTTCATCTCGCCGGCGATCCTTCCCAGTCCGGGCGAGGTGATAGGCAGCGTCGGGAGTCTGGTCACCGAACGCGACCTGCTCAGCAGCATTCTGGCGACGATGCAGCGGGTGCTGCTGGGCTTTGGCCTGGCGATCCTGGTCGGTGTACCGCTGGGCGTGGCGGCCGGTTCCTGGCGGGCATTGGAGGCCTTCCTCAAGCCGATCGTCACTGCCGGCCGCAATCTGCCGGTGGCCGCGCTGATTCCGCTGACCGTGCTCTGGTTCGGCATCTACGAGCAGCAGAAGGTGATGTTCATCTTCATCGCGGCGGTGCCGTTCATCTTTGCCGATGCCGCCGCGTCCATCCTGAATGTGCCCGAGCGCTACGTCGACACCTCGCGCACCCTGGGCGCGAATGACCGGCAGATCGTGCTCAAGGTGCTGGTGCCGCTGGCCCTGCCGGACATTTTCCGCTCACTGCGTTCGTTGTTCGGACTGGCCTTCGGCTACATCATGCTGGCCGAGTTGATCAACGCACCCCAAGGCCTGGGAGCGATGCTCAATGTCAGCCAGCGGCGCGGTCTGACCGAGCACATCTTTCTGATCCTGATCGTGATCGGGCTGATCGCGTGGACCATCGACTACAGCCTGGGCAAGCTGGAGAAGAAGTTGTTCCCGTATCGGCAGTAGCTATCGATATTGGCAGTGGCGAGTCGATCTGTATGACCGGGAATTTCTACATGGTTTTGAGGGCCCAGGGCACAGGGCTCAGGGCCCAGGCAAGTCAAGCGCCGGCAAAGGGCCGACGTTGGCCGTCGCGTGCCAGCGCACAGTCCGAATCGAACAGGAGTCCGCGATGAGCACAGCCGAAACCGCGCTGCCGGAACTGGAAGCTGCTCCCGAGTCCAGCGTGCCGGTGGTCGAGTTCAAGGACGTGGCGAAGGTCTACGGCGAAGGCGCGCGCGCCCTGACCGCCGTCAACAACGTCAATTTCACCATTCCCGACCACCCCAACCGGGGTGAGTTCGTCGCCATCCTCGGACCTTCCGGCTGCGGCAAGAGCACGATCCTGCGGATGATCGCCGGCCTCAAGCCGCAGTTTCCGGCTACCCGCGGCGAGATCCGCGTCTTTGGCCAGCCGATTACCGGCGCGGCTGCCGATCGCGGCATGGTGTTCCAGGACTACACTTCCTTTGATCACCTGAGCGTGCTCGACAACATCGCCTTCGGTCTGGCCCTGCGCGGCGAACCCAAACCCGCCCGTGACGAGCTGGCGATGGAATGGATCGGCAAGGTGGGCCTGGATCCCAAGCGCGATGCGGCCAAGTATCCACACGAGCTGTCCGGCGGCATGCGCCAGCGCGTCGCCATCGCCCGCACGCTGATCCTGCACCCGCGCATCATTCTGATGGACGAGCCCTTCGGCGCACTCGACCCGCCGACCCGACTGGCGATGCAGGACCTGCTGGTCTCGCTCTGGCGCGAACGCGAGTCGACCGTGTTCTTCATCACTCACAGTATCGAAGAAGCGGTCTATCTGGGCGATCGCCTGCTCATCTTCTCGCCCTGTCCGGGCACCGTCCTGCACGACATGAGCGTGCCAGCGCCCGATCGCCCGGCCAATGAAATGCAGCGCGACCCGGCCTTCATGGAAGAAGTCTTCGTCGTACGCGATCTGCTCGACGATCTCGAAGCGCAGGCGCAGGCGCAGCTGGAGGCTCAGGAGCAGGCGCGGGCGGAGGCACAGGAAGCGAAGGAGGCGTAGCGCAAGAGCGTTCGCACGCGGAGACGCGGAGAACGCGGAGGAAGAGCAAGAGCGCGACGGTTTTCCCCAAGAGGCGACGATCGACTTGAAGAGACGCGTGGCCCGGGTCGGGGTCGGAATCGGAGTGAAGGCGACGGCATGAGCTTTGGCCCTGCCATCGACTTGAGATGTACTAACCCGGAAGTTTCATGAACCTGCTACTGCGACCGCCACCCGCTT
>DAIMJK010000075.1:10097-12764 GCA_036722245.1 Lysobacterales bacterium | reverse complement strand
GTTCGACAGACCTTCGTCAATGCGCAGTGCTCACTCCGTCACTTGCTTCGTTGCCCGAGTACAACTGGCACACCCCTTGCTCTCCACCAACCCATCGTAGCCACAACGAAGTCCGCCCAATGACCAACCCGCTCATCCAACTCCAGGGCGTCGAGAAGTCCTACCCGCTCAAGGGCGGTCGCAGCTGGGTGTTGCGGCAGATCAACCTGGCCGTGGCCGAAGGCGACTTCCTCTCGATCATGGGGCCGTCCGGCTCGGGCAAGAGTTCGCTGCTGAACATTCTCGGGCTGCTCGATGGCGATTTCGACGGCGAGTACCATCTGGCCGGGCAGGCCACCCACAAGGCCGGCGACAAGCACCGCAAACAGCTGGCGCGTGAACATATCGGCTTCATCTTCCAGCATTACCACCTTCTCGACGACCTGACCGTGTACGAGAATCTGGACCTGCCGCTCAGCTATCGAGACGTGCCGACAGCCGAGCGCAAGGCGCGGGTGGCCGACATCCTCGATCGCTTCCAGATCGTCGGCAAGAAGGATCTGTACCCGAACCAGCTCTCCGGCGGCCAGCAGCAACTGGTCGCGGTGGCGCGGGCGGTGATCACGCGGCCCTCGCTGCTGCTCGCCGATGAACCGACCGGCGCGTTGCACTCGACCCAGGGCAAGATGATCATGGATCTGCTCAAGGGCCTCAACGACGAGGGCATGACGATCATCCAGGTGACCCACAACCCGGACTACGCCGCGGTCGGCAAGCGGCGGGTCGAACTGTTCGACGGCTGGCTGCAGGAAGTCGGTCCGCAAGTAGGGCAGGGTACGCCCGCATGAGTACCGAACTGCCGATTCTTATCGCCGACGACCAACGCGATGTGCTGCAGGCCTTGCGATTGATGCTCAAGGCCGAGGGTTTCCAGACCATATGTGTCAGCGATCCGGCCGATGCGGTCGAGGCGGTTGCCGGTCGCAGCTTCGGCGTCGCCCTGCTCGATCTGAACTATACCCGCGACACCACCTCGGGCCAGGAAGGGCTGGAACTGATCGGCAAGTTGCGCGAGCTCGACCCGGACCTGCCGATGGTTGTCATGACCGCCTGGGGCACGATCGACCTGGCGGTGCAGGCGGTCCGCGCTGGCGCTGGCGACTTCATCGAAAAGCCCTGGGACAACCCGCGCCTGCTCAGCGTGCTGCGCAACCAGATGGCGCTCGGTGAGGCCCGTCGCAAGGCGCAGCGGCTGAAAGCGGAAAACGACATGCTGCGCGCCGACGAGCGCGCCGACAGCGGCGATTTCATCGCCGACAGCCCGGCGATGCGACCGGTGATGCAGATGATCGAGCGGGTTGCGCCGGCCGACGCCAATGTGCTGATCACCGGCGAGAACGGCACCGGCAAGAGCGAACTGGCCGAGCTGATTCATCAGCGCTCCAGCCGCACCGGCAAGCCCTTCATCAAGGTCAACATGGGTGGCATCAGTGAACACCTGTTCGAGAGCGAGATGTTCGGTCACGTCCGCGGTGCCTTCACCGACGCCAAGGGTGATCGCATCGGCCGCTTCGAGCTTGCCGACGGCGGCACGCTGTTCCTCGACGAGATCGGCAACATCCCGTTGTCGCAGCAGGCCAAGCTGCTGCGGGTGCTGGAAGACGGTGAATTCGAGCGAGTCGGGTCTTCACGAACGCAGACTGCTCAGGTGCGGGTGATCTCGGCCACCAATGCCGATCTTGATACGCTGATCGGCGAACAGCGCTTCCGCCAGGACCTGCTGTTCCGCCTCAACACGGTCGAGATCCACCTGCCGCCACTGCGCGAACGCGGTCCCGACATTCTGCGCCTCGCGCAGCGCTTCCTCGCCCGCCACGCCCAACGCTACCGTCGCGATGGACTGCATCTGTCCAGCGCCGCCGAAGCCGTGCTGTTGCGCTATCCGTGGCCCGGCAACGTGCGCGAACTGAACCACGTGCTCGAGCGCGCCGTGCTGATGGCCACCTGCGACGAGATCAGCGTGGCTGATCTGCATCTGAAGTCGAGTTCGAGTACGCCCACCGAGTCGCGCAGCATCGATGCCATCGAAGGCCTGACCCTGGACGCCGCCGAGGAGCTGATGATCCGCCAGGCGCTGGTTCGCAGCAGCAACAATCTCAGCCACGCCGCCGACGCACTGGGCTTGAGTCGTGCCGCGCTTTACCGGCGGCTGGAGAAGTATTCGATCGAGGCCAGCGGGTGAGTTCCCCGGCCGGCCCTGGTAGAGAGCGCTGATGGGCTCCGAACCGGTCGGCCCGGGCGCACCTTTCGAGAGCCGACTCTGGCGCGGCGCGCTGCTGACTGGCCTGCCGCTGGCGCTGATCGGCCTTGGGCTGCTCTGGTTCGGAATACCCGAAACGCTGACTGGTCGTGGACTGGCCACCGCCGCGATCCTGATCGCCTGGCTGTGGGGTGCCGCCGCGTTGCGCCAGCGCGTCGTGTTCCCGCTCTACACGCTGTCCAATCTGCTGGAAGCCCTGCGCGAGGGCGATTTCAGCCTGCGCGGCACCCGCGCCCACCGCGGTGACGCCATGGGTGACGTGGTGTGGGAGGTCAACACGCTGGCGCAGACCTTGCGCGAGCAACGGTTGCGGGTCGAGGAGACCCTCGCGCTGCTCGCCCGGGAGGGGCTCTGGTGATCGCCCAGCG
>DAIMJK010000075.1:0-10087 GCA_036722245.1 Lysobacterales bacterium | reverse complement strand
GCGCGAGCAGCGGCTGCGGGTGGAGGAAACCCTCGCGCTACTGACCAAGGTGCTGGCCAACGTCGATTTCGCGATTCTCGCCTTCGACGGCAACGCCCAGCTCAAGCTGATGAACCCGTCCGCCGAACGGCTGCTCGGCATCCGCCAGGCGCAGGCGCTGGGGCAGAGCGCCGAATCGCTGGGCGTGGCCGATGTGCTGGCCGGCCAGAGCCCTGTCACCGTCCGCCGCAGCTTCCCCGGCGGCGCCGGCAGCTTCGAAGTCCGCCGCGCCGAATTTCGCCAGGGCGGTCTGCCCAATCGGTTGCTGGTCATCACCGACCTGAGCCGCGCCCTGCGCGAGGAAGAACGGCAGACCTGGCAACGCCTGATCCGCGTCCTCGGCCATGAACTGAACAACTCGCTCGCCCCGATCAAGTCGATGGCCGCCACCCTTGAGCGCTTGTGCGAACGCGTCGAAGCCGACGAAGAATGGCACGAAGACGTGCAGGGCGGCCTGGCCCTGATCGGCTCCCGCGCCCAGGCCCTGAGCCGCTTCATGACCGGCTACACCGCACTGGCCCGACTCCCACCGCCGGAACTCCGAGCGGTAGATTTGCAACCCCTGCTCGAACGCGTCGCACTGCTCGAACAACGCCTGCCCATCCGTCTGACAGCGGGCCCACCTTGCCAGATCGAAGCCGACCCCGACCAACTCGAACAAGCCCTGATCAACCTGCTCAAGAACGCCGTCGACGCCAGCTTGGGCGAAGGCGGAGTGGTCCAGATCGGCTGGCGACTGCGCGAAGGCGAAGCCGAAATAGAAGTTCTCGACGAAGGCCCCGGCCTGTCCCAGACCGAGAACCTGTTCGTCCCCTTCTTTACCACCAAACCCGGCGGTTCCGGCATCGGTCTGGTGCTGGCCCGTCAGATCGCCGAAGCGCACGGCGGCTGGGTGAATCTGGTGAATCGGGAGGATGGCGTAGCAGGCTGTCGGGCGGTGCTGGGAGTTCCGCTGGCGCAAGGCTGAGAAAAGCGGCGCTCCTCGTGGGAGCACGGTCGTCCTGCGGTCCTCCAGGCGGTGGCGCGTGAGGTGTCATCGAGCACCCGGAATCAGGCCTTGAGCGCCTCGGCTACGCAGTTGAGCATCGACCCTCACTCCCAAAACAAGTTCGGAAACGCCGCATTGAACAGCAGGAAGGTCATGAACAGGGCCATCAGCAGACTCGCGACGGTCACGATCAGATTGACCGGATTGAACGGGCGCCGCCGGGCCATCCGTTCCTGGCTGTCTTGAAAGCGCAATCCTCTTTTCTCAGTAGCCCGACGCCTGCCCATCCTTTCTCGCCTCGCTTGCACCAAAATAGACGCCCGTTGCCGGGTCTCGCATGATCGCCTGGTAGCCACCATAGGGGCCGTGGGCGTGGATGATCCGGTGGCCCTTGCGCATCAGGCTGCGGATGGTCGCATAGGGGAAGCCGCTTTCCAGATTCAGCTCGCCGCCGTCGGTCATGGCCACGTTCTGGCCTGCCGGTTCGGTCGAGCCGTCGTGGTGGATCCGGGGTGCGTCGCCGGCTTCCTGCAGGTTCATGCCGAAATCGATCATGTTGATGACGATCTGGGCATGACCCTGTGGCTGCATCGCTCCGCCCATCACGCCGAAGCTGATCCATGGTTTCCCATCCCTGGTGATGAAAGCGGGAATGATCGTGTGGAAGGGGCGCTTGGCGGGGGCGAAACTGTTCGGGTGGCCTTCTTTCAGTACGAACTGCTCGCCGCGGTTTTGCAGGATAAAGCCCAGCCCCGGCGGTGTCATGCCCGAGCCCATGCCGCGGTAGTTGGACTGGATCAGCGAGACCATCATGCCGTTGCGGTCGGCGGTGGTCAGGTAGATCGTGTCGCCCTGGTTGAGGATCGCAGGTCCCGCATCGACCTCGCGCGCGGCGCGGTCCGGGTTGATCAGCGCTCGGCGCTCGGCGGCGTATTCCTTGCTCAGCAGGCGATCGAGCGGGGCGGGCGACCAGGCCGGATCGGCGTAGAAGCGGGCGCGGTCGGCGAAGGCGAGTTTCTTGGCCTCGGTGAACAGGTGGATGTACTCGGGGTCGTCGAAGCTCATCTCGCCGATCGGATAGCCCTCGAGGATGTTGAGTATCTGCAGCGCGGCGATGCCCTGACCGTTCGGCGGCAGTTCCCACACGTCCACGCCGCGGTAGTTGACCGAGACCGGAGCCACCCACTCGCCGCTGTGCTCGGCCAGATCCTCATAGCGCAGGAAGCCGTCGTGTTCGCGGAAGTAGGCGTCCATCGTGCGGGCGATGTCGCCCTTGTAGAAAGCGTCGCGGCCTTCCTTGGCCAGCGCGCTGAGCGTGTTGGCCAGATTGAGATTGCGCCAGATCTCGCCCTTGCGCGGCGCGCGGCCGTCGATCGTGAACTGCTCGGTGAAGCCGGGGAAGGGCGCCAGCGTCGGCACCGAGCGATCCCAGTAATACGCAATCACCTCGGTCAGCGGGAAGCCTTCGCGAGCGTACTCGATGGTTGGCGCCAGCACCTCGGCCATCGGCAGGGTGCCGAACTTGCCGTGCAGCGCGAACCAGCCGTCAACGGTGCCCGGGACGGTGACCGGCAAGGGGCCGCGCGGCGGTACTTCGGTCAGGCCGCGGCGCTGGAATTCGGCCAGCGTGAGTGCCTTCGGCGAGCGGCCCGAGCCGTTGTAACCGTGCAGCTTCTCGCTCTTGGGGTCCCAGACGATCGCGAACAGATCGCCACCGATGCCGTTGCCGGTCGGCTCCATCAGTCCGAGCGCGGCATTCGCTGCGATCGCTGCGTCCATCGCCGAGCCGCCGCGTTTGAGGATGTCGATCGCGATCTGGGTCGCCAGCGGATGGCTGGTGGCGGCCATGCCATGGCGGGCGATGACTTCCGAGCGGGTGCTGAAGGTGGCGTCGGTGATTCTATCGGCAGACATCGAGGGCGCTCCGGCCAGTAATGCGGCGGTGAGCAAGGCACTTTGCAGCCAGCGGCCAGGCGACTTGATCGCCAGGCCTGGGCAGCCAAGCGGACGGGCATAGCGCTTGATCATGGGTTGAGTCTCCACTGCGATAGCGCCCAACCTCTGCGGTTGCATCCCGATCGCCAACATTGCCACTGGCGTCACCGTCCGTTCGGCGCAGTGGAACCTTGCCACGAAGTGGTCGCGTTGCGGGAGTGCCACTGGTCGTCCGTTACCTGTCAGGCCCTTATCTGTTCCAGGCCCGTATGTCTTCAGCCCTTGAATCTGCAGCGATCGCGACCGGCATCACAGGTGGCAACGCCGATGACTTCCAGTCCGCCTTCCAGATCGCGCCAGGCCAGTTCAATCTTGTAACTTCCTCGGCGCGCCGGTCGATAGGCCTGGTCGATGGCCCTGTTCAGCCCGGCGAGATGATTGCTCACCCGTTCGATCAACTCGCCCCCGCCTTTCAGTCCGGCGGTCAGTTCCAGACTGGTGGGCAACATCAGCGTCTCGACGTCCGGGGTCTGGGTGCTGCTGAGCTGGATCGGGATCTCGATCTGCTGGCCGGCAACCAGCGGTGGCACTGGGATCAGCCGTGGACGCAAACGGGCGGTACGGCCGAGTTCACGAACCTGGAGCCAACCGTGCGCTGTTGCGTCACTCTCCGCCGCAAGCCGCAAGGTGATCATCGGCGCACGGTACAGCTTGCTTTCGAGCGGCTCGAAGCCCGGAGGTTGCGCCGTGCTGGTACCACGCATGGTCACCGTGTAGAGCGTCGCGGCGGTCTTCGCGGCGCTCTCCTCGAACAACTCGCCCATGCCGCTGTGGAGGCGAAACGCGTGGATCAGCATGCGCTCGATGTAACTCTCGGCGCGCTGCAAGGCCGGATCGTGCGCCATCGTGCTGGGCGGTCCGCCGAGCGTGGCGATGGCCTGATCGAGCACCAACCCGAGGGCCTGGCGACACTCACCGGCACAGGCCGCGGTCGCTCCGCCGAAGCGCTGCTGAACTTCGGTACGAACCAGTTCCTTCGAGATTTCATGCCGCTGCTCGCCCCAGCTCTGCATCGCCTCGACCAGATTCGCGCTGCTGCGATGCGCAATCTGGAAGCTGAACAGCACATCACTATTGGCCGGGTCGCAAAGATTGATCTGATCCTGCGGCACAAGCTGGCGGTTGGGCCGGTCGGGAAGCTCCAGCTGCAGCACCCGAGTGGGCCGCACCCAGCAGCCCAGATCGGCCGCAACCGGTCGCAGCGCCGAAAAGTCGACGACCTCGATCAAGGCAGGCAGGGTGGTCGTATCGGGCCGGCGGTCTGACTTTGTCAAGGGCGCCAGATCGATGCGGACGCCGGCGGCGGGCAGGCCGACGGGGCCGCCGTTGCGGCCCAGACCGACCGCGCGCAGATACAGGGTGCCGGCCGGATAGCTGCCGTGCAACATGCTGGTGAGCGCGGCAGCGCTGGGTTGCGCCTGTGTTTCGGCCGCGCCACCGAACAGGAACGGGCCCAGGTCAACGTTGAAATGAGAAGGGTTGTTGGCGTGGGCCAGTGGCATGATCTCGCCACTGGCGATCACGCCAGCGGGCGTTCGCCACTTCTCTATGGTGTCGACAAAGGGCAGCCGGGACAGCTGCCAGCGAGCGCGCCGAGTCAGTCTCCGGCCGTCATTGTGAAACTCGAATCGCCAGACGGCCGCGGTGGGGTCGTCGATGAGCAGATCCTGATCAACAAAGCTCAACTCCGATGCTTCAGCCGACCGATCACCCTCGCCATTCCAGCGCCGCAGTCTCACGCTGCGGGAGCGGCCGGAGAGGATCTGGATCAGTTCCGCCCGCGCCTCCGGTGAATGGGCGTGCCAGTCGAGTTCGGTCTCGCCAAAGCGCAGCGGCCGCGGATCGACGGCGCGTACTTCGCGATCGCTGATCGGTTTGAGCGGTACGCTGCGGCTGGCGGGAGACTGGTCCTGCGCCAGCAACAAGGGAGAAACGAGCAGCGCCAGCGGCGCCAATAGTCGAAGTCGGGTCATGGTGTGTCGTGGTGGCCTGAGCTGGGTAAAGGGTATCGTGGACCGGCTTGCCGTGCGCGGGTTCCCTGATTCGAGCTTCACGTCGCGGCATCAGCTTGCGTCGCACCCGCACGGCTCGCCCCCATCGCCGGCCGCTCAGCTTGTGGCATACTCGCCGGCTGGTCGTGAGTTGCTGCCTACCATATCAATCGCCGAGGGGATCCATGGACTTTTTCATTTCAGCCGCGCACGCGCAGGCGGCAGCGCCGCAACAGAGCATCTGGCCATCGCTGGCCATGCTGGGTGTGTTCTTCGCCATCTTCTACTTCCTGCTTATTCGGCCGCAGCAGAAACGGATGGCCGAGCACAAGTCGCTCGTCGCCGGCTTGAAAAAAGGTGATGAAGTCCTCACCAATGGGGGCATCGCGGGCAGGGTCGAGGATGTGGGTGAGTCCTTTCTGGTCGTGGAGATCGCCGCCGGCACCACCGTCAAGCTGCAGAAGCAGGCGGTGACCGCGGTTCTGCCGAAGGGCACCCTGAAAAGCACGTGATCGCTTGCGATCTTTGGTGAGACCACATGATTGATTTCCCGAAATGGAAGTTCGGGCTGGTAGCGGTAGTGCTGCTGCTGGCCATTCTCTACGCCCTGCCGAACATCTTCGCGCAGGAGCCCGCCGTCCAGCTTTCCGCCAATCGCGGCAGCAGCATCGATCAGGTGCTGGAAGAGAGCATCAAGGGCAGCCTGCAGGGGCGCAGCATCGAGTACAAGTCGATCGAGCGCGATGAAACACGCATGCTGATCCGCTTTGCCGACACCGAAACCCAGTTGCAGGCGGCCGACGCGATCCGCAAGGACTTGTTGGCGGCCGAGCAGCAGAACCAGTTTGTGGTTGCGCTGAATCTGGCGTCGACGGTGCCGGAATGGTTGCGTGGTCTGCGCGCCGATGCGATGCCGCTGGGGCTGGATCTGCAGGGCGGTGTCCACTTCCTGATGGAAGTCGATCAGCGCGGCACCATCGACCGCGAGTACGATCGTTACCTGGAAGACATTCGAGCATCCCTGCGAGAGTCAGGACTGGACTACATAGGTGCTACCCGGGCCGGCGACGAGATAGACGTGGAACTCGCCGACTCCTCCACCCGCAGCCGCGCCGAGATTGAGCTGCGTCGTTTGTACTCCGAACTGCAGTATCAGCCCGAAGGAGACAACTGGCTGCGGATCACCGTGCCCGATGCGGTCATCCAGCGGGTGAAGGACGCCGCGATCGCCCAGAATCTGGCCACGCTGCGCAACCGAATCAACGAGTTGGGTGTGGCCGAGCCGGTGATCCAGCAACAGGGCTCGGAGCGCATCGTGGTTCAGTTGCCGGGCGTGCAGGACACCGCGCGCGCCAAGCGCACCCTCGGTGCCACCGCGACGCTGTCCTATCATCCGGTTGATGAGGGTGTCGATGTAGTCGAGGCCGAGCGCACCGGCCGGGTGCCTTTTGACTCCAAGTTGTACACGCATCGCAATGGCACATCCGTGGTTCTCAAGAAGCGCGCGATCGTGACTGGCGAGCATCTGGTCAATGCGCAGAGCGGTTATGACTCTGAAAGCAGCGGCACGCCAATGGTGTCGGTCACCCTCAACAGCGTCGGTGCCCAGCGCATGCTGGATTTCACCGAGGACAATGTCGGCCGTGGCATGGCGGTCGTGTTCATCGAGAGCAGGCAGGAGCCGGTTCTGGTCGACGGCGTCGAGGTGCTGCGCGATCGCACCATCGAGGAAGTGATCAGCGTGGCGACCATTCGCGGCGTGTTTGGGCGCAATTTCCAGACCACCGGTCTGGACAGCAAGCCCGAGGCGGACGAGTTGGCGCTGCTGCTGCGCGCCGGTTCGCTGGCCGCGCCGGTACGCATCGTCGAAGAGCGCGTGGTTGGTCCCAGTCTGGGTCGCGACAACATCCGCCGCGGCGTCAATGCGGTGCTGGTCGGACTGGTCGCGGTGATGGTCTTTGCGGCGATGTACTACAAGCTGTTCGGTCTGGTCGCCAATATCGGCCTGGTGCTCAATCTCACCGCGCTGATCGCGGTGCTGTCGATCTTCGGCGCCACCCTGACGATGCCAGGCATCGCGGCGATTTTGCTGACCCTCGGCATGGCCATCGATGCCAACGTGCTGATCAGTGAACGCGTACGCGAGGAGTTGCGCAACGGCAGTACGCCGCTGGCGGCGATGAGATCGGGTTACGAGAAAGCGTGGTCGACGATTCTGGACGCCAACGTCACGACCCTGATCGCGACGATCAGCCTGATCGCCTTCGCGTCCGGACCCATCCGCGGCTTTGCCATCACGCTGTCGGTGGGTATCGTCACGACGATGTTTACCGCGGTGGTCGTGACCCGCGCGATCCTGGCCTTGATCTATCGAAACAACAAGAAGCTCAAGAGCCTGTCGATCTGACGGCCGGGCGGAGGACATATGGAAATCTTCAATCCCAAGTCAAACCTGCCATTTCTGTCCTGGCGCAAGATCAGCGTCGGCATCAGCTTGTTGTTCATGCTGATCTCGCTCGTGCTGATCCTGACGCGCGGGCTGAACTTCAGTCTGGATTTCACTGGCGGCACGCTGATCGAGGTCGAGTTCGCCCAGCCCGTGGCCGCGGCCGATGTCCGTGATCCGCTGACCGATGCTGGCTACAGCAACTTCGTGGTCCAGAGCCTGGGCGGAACGACAGAATGGTCGATCCGGATCGGTCCGCAGGAAACCGAAGCAGAAGCCGATGCGGTGGCCACGCAGGTGCTGAGCGCACTGCAGGCCCGCCATCCGGAGGCGAAGGTCAACCGCAGCGACTTCGTCGGCCCGCAGGTGGGCAAGGAAATGGCCGAGGACGGCGTGGTGGCGGTGACCTTCGTGGTCATAGGCATCATGATCTACATCGCGTTGCGCTTCCAGTGGAAGTTCGGTCTGGCCGCGATCGCCGGCGAAGTGCATGACGTGCTGATCACGCTCGGCATCCTGTCCTTGCTGCAGACCGAGTTCGATCTGACCGTGATGGCGGCGGTGCTGACCGTGGCCGGCTATTCAATCAACGACAAGGTGGTCGTGTTCGACCGCGTTCGCGAGGTATTCCGGCAGGCGCGCAAGCAGGACGCCGAGGAAGTGCTCAACCGTGCCATCAACAACACGATGTCGCGCACGATCATCACCACCTTGACGACCGGCCTGGCCCTGTTCTCGCTGCTGTTGCTGGGCGGCCCGGTGACCGCAGGATTCGCCCAGACGGTGCTGCTGGGCATTGCGATCGGTTCACTGTCAACGATCTTCTTCTGCGCCCCGATCCTGTACTGGCTCAAGACCAGCAAGCTGGATCTGGTGGTGCCGAAAGCCGAGGAGGATGCGGTGTCGGCGCGGCCGTGATTGTACAGGGCTGAGGGCTGAGGGCTGAGGGGCTAGAGGTCAGGGTAGCCGTATCGAGATGGCTTGCAGCCTAGAGCCCAAGGTTGCCGTCTGAAGATCAGGCGAGTATTCACTCCTTGTCACGCAGGCTTGGGACTCGGATCTGCGTCGAACTCCGGATCCAGTTCGTCGCCTTCCAGTTCGGCGGCCAGCCTGGCGATCACCTCGGCGGCCTGGGCCTGGTCGCTGTCGTCGATCAGCACGTTGACCAGACCCATTGCGGGTAGTTCGCCCATGCCGCCACTGGCGTATTCGCCGCTGACGAAGCAGTGGATGCCGGCGGCCTCCAGGGCGTGCTTGACCAGGTGGGCGTCGATCAGGTTGTCGGCCCGATAGGCGATCTTCATTCTTTCTCCCCGGACTGGCCGGTGCCGGTGAATCGGCGGAACAGGTCGGCCAGCGTCCGCGCCGGCGCACCGAAGCGCTCCTCGACCATGGCCAGCGATTCGGCCGTCAGCATCTTGATCCGGCGTGCCTGCAGCTTGATGCCGCGCTCGCTCTCCAGCAGTATCTCGGCCTCGGCGTCGGACAGGCCGATGCAATACAACTGCGCGCGGCGGCCGACCAGATAGGTGCCGGCCAGGTGAGTGACCGCGCTGTAGGCGATCTCGGCAAAGGGCAGACCACGCTTGATCAGCCGGCCGGCCAGGTTCTTGGCCAACTGGCGCGCGATCATCTTGCCGACCTGCTCGACCAGTTCGCTGCCGCCGGCGCCGAAGCTCAGGATCCAGCGGCCGACCATGTCCAGTTCCTTGGGAGTGGGCTCGCGACCGTAGATCGCGAAAGTGGTCAAGGCCAGTTCCCGCTGCAGGCGGACCATGTAGGCCAGATCGCCGACCCCGTCGATCGCAAGACCAGCCAGCCTGCTCAGACCCGGTATCAGAGCGGTGGCGCTGGTCAGACTGCCTACCGTCCCAGCGCGCAGGCATTTGTCGCGCAGCAGGTGCTTGAACAGATCGGTGTTGTCCGACGATGGTGATTGCCCCCGGCGTTGTTCGGCGGCGGCCAGCGCGCGAGTCCATTCGCTGTCGGCGTCGGGACGCTTCCTGGCTGGCACTTCGATCGTGGCTTGGGCTGGCGCGGCTTTCGCCGCGGCCGGCTTGCTCTTGCGGCTGCGTTCTGCCGCTTCCCCGGCGCTGCTGCGCTTGCGCACGCGCTCGGCCGTGCCGCCGGTGGCACTGCTCTTGCGTGCACGGGGCGTGGTCTGTGCCTTCGCCCGCGGCTTCTTCGCTGCGGTCTCGGTCTTGCCGGTCGCCTTCTTGCTCTTCGTCCTGGCCGCGCTGTCGCTGGTCTTGCGCGTACTGGTCATGGCTTCGACTCCCTGATTGCCGTCGGGATCAGATACCGCCTTCTGCGCGCAGACCCTCGACCCGGGTCAGTCCGCGTGGCAGGTGACCGCCGCGCTGGGCACGTTCACCGCGGAACGGCGCCAGATCGGCCGGCTTGAGCCTTAGGGTGCGCGCGCCCGCCTGAACGATCAAGTGCTGGGCCGGTCCCAGAACGGTCACCGCCGCCACCCATTCCTGCCCTTGCTCGCGCTTGGCCTTCGGTATACGGATCAAGCTGTTGCCCTTGCCCTTGTCCAGTTCCGGCAACTCACTCAGCGGGAAGACCAGCAGTTGACCGGTGTTGGTGGCCACCGCGACGAGCGTGTCGGCGATCGCCGTGCCC
>DAIMJK010000074.1:0-12773 GCA_036722245.1 Lysobacterales bacterium | reverse complement strand
TCAATGGTAGAGCAGCTGACTCTTAATCAGTAGGTTCGGGGTTCGAGTCCCTGACGGCCCACCACTTTTTGCCGCGGTTGGTCTGCTTGGAAGTGGTCACTGGAGCACAGCTTTGCGAAAGTGGCGGAACTGGTAGACGCGCTGGATTTAGGTTCCAGTGGGGTAACCCGTGAGAGTTCGAGTCTCTCCTTTCGCACCAAACCCACCGGCCCGACACAGATCATCGGGTCAGTCTTGGAGGATGCATGCAAGTTACGGTCGAGAATCTTGGTGGGCTGGGTCGCCGCATGCGGGTCGAAGTTCCGGCGCTTACATTGAAGCAACGGGTCGATCAGCAGCTGCGCGATTACGCCAGCAAGGCGAACATCAAGGGTTTCCGTCGCGGCAAGGTGCCGGCGAAAGTCATCGAGCAGCGCTTCGGCTCGAAGATTCGGGCCGACGTGCGGCAGGATCTGGTTCGTGAAACCCTCAATGAGGCGCTGACCAAGGAAGGCTTGCGGCCAGCCGCCTCGCCGGCCGTCGATGCCGAGTCGGTGGAAGACAGTTTCGCCTACACCGCGACCTTCGACGTGCTGCCGGAGATCGGCGCCATCGAGGTGGCTGACCTGAAGATCGAACGCGAGACGGCGCAGGTGTCCGAGGCAGACATCGATCGGATGATCGAGAACCTTCGCAAGCAGCGGGTCGGCTACCGGCCGGCCGAGCGGGCCGCGCAGGAGTCCGACATGGCTGCATTCGAGTACCAGATCGAGGGCGAGGGTCTGCGCGTCCCGGCCGAAGGAACCGAGCGTGGTGCAGCCATCCTCGGCCAGGGCGCGATCTTCCCGGAGATGGAAGCTGCGCTGGTCGGTCTGAGCGTGGGCGAGGAGTTCGAAACCGAGATCAGCTTTGCCGCCGATTACCGAGACGCGACGCTGGCCGGCAAGACCGCCCGCGTCCACGGCAAGCTGCTCAAGCTCAGTGCGCCCGAGATGCCAGAGGCTGATGCCGAGTTCATCCGCAGCTTCGGCGTTACCGACGGCGAGTTGGAGAGTTTTCGCCGCGAGATCCGCGCCAATCTGGAGCGAGAGCTGGCGCAGGCCCTGTCCGCGCGCCTGCGGATGGCCGTCGTCGAGCAACTGGTGGCCAAGTACGATCATCTGGAAGTGCCGGCCAGTCTGGTCGACCTGGAGTGCCGTTCGCTGCAGGAGCGCGACCAGGCCGAGTTGCGGCGGCGGGCGCAGTCCGCCGGCATGAGCAACGTTCCGTCCGCGCCCGATCTGTCCCACTATGCTGACGCAGCACGCAAGCGCGTCCGCGCGGGTCTGCTGCTGAACGAGATCGCTGGCCAGCAGGGTTTGCGGCTGCAGCCCCAACGGGTCGAGGCGGCGATCGCCCAGGTGGCATCCACTTATGAAGATCCGGCCGAAGTGGTGCAGTGGTACCAGCAGTCGCCGGAATTGCTGCGCTCGGTGCAGAATCGGGTGATGGAAGAGCAGGTCGCCGAATGGGTGGCTTCGAAGGCGCAGGTGACCGAGGTGGAGCGCAGCTTTACCGAGATCGTCTCGCCACAGACCGCCGGAGGTGCCGCGTGACTGACATCCACAATCTGAATCTGGTCCCGATTGTCGTTGAGCAGAGTGCCCGCGGCGAGCGCGCCTATGACATCTATTCCCGCCTGCTCAAGGAGCGAGTCATCTTCATCGTCGGCCCGATCGACGATTTCATGGCCAATGTGGTGGTGGCGCAGTTGCTGTTTCTGGAGTCGGACAATCCAGACAAGGACATCAATATCTACATCAACAGTCCTGGCGGGGTCGTTACCTCCGGGTTGGCGATCTACGACACGATGCAGTTCCTCAAGCCCGACGTCAGCACCATGTGCGTCGGTCAGGCCTGCAGCATGGGCGCCTTCCTGTTGGCCGCCGGCGCGCCGGGCAAGCGCTACAGTCTTCCCAACTCGCGTGTGATGATTCATCAGCCTTTGGGGGGCTTCTCCGGACAGGCCTCGGATATCGATATTCATGCCCGCGAGATTTTGAAGATGCGCGACAAGCTGAACGAGATCCTGTCCCATCACACTGGCCAACCCGTTGAAAAGGTTGCACTTGACACCGATCGCGACCGTTTCCTGAGCGCGGCAGAGGCAGCCACCTATGGCCTGATCGACAAGGTCGTCGACAAGCGCGCCGATGCATCGGTGAAGCTGGGTTGAAGTTGGCCTTCGTAGGCGCGGGTGGCATCCTGACCCTGTGGTATTCTCGGCTTTGCCTGCGG
Organism: Lysobacterales bacterium; assembly: GCA_036722245.1. GTDB lineage: Bacteria > Pseudomonadota > Gammaproteobacteria > Xanthomonadales > SZUA-5 > JAWLAT01. The sequence continues at coordinate 10,517 of DAIMJK010000074.1, read as the reverse complement.
GCCAATTCCCAGGCATCAGGAGAAGGGTCCGACACGAATGAGTGAAGACAGAAGCGGTCGCGGTAGCGATCCTGCAAAGGTTCTCTACTGTTCCTTTTGCGGCAAGAGCCAGCATGAAGTCCGCAAACTGATTGCCGGTCCCAGCGTGTTCATCTGTGATGAATGCGTGGAGTTGTGCAACGACATCATTCGTGAGGAACTCGAGGAAAAGACACCAGCCTCGCGTACCAGCCTGCCCAAGCCGCGCGAGATCCTCGAGGCACTGGACCAGTACGTGATCGGCCAGCAGCGCGCCAAGCGGGTGCTGTCGGTTGCGGTGCACAATCACTACAAGCGGCTCGAGTCGCGCCAGCGCAACGACGATGTCGAACTGGCCAAGAGCAACATCCTGCTGATCGGCCCGACCGGCTCGGGCAAGACGCTGCTGGCCGAGACCCTGGCGCGCCTGCTCAACGTACCGTTCACGATTGCCGATGCGACGACGCTGACCGAGGCCGGCTATGTGGGCGAGGATGTCGAGAACATCATTCAGAAGCTGCTGCAGAAGTGCGATTACGACGTCGAAAAGGCGCAGACCGGCATTGTCTATATCGACGAGATCGACAAGATTTCGCGCAAGAGCGAGAATCCGTCAATCACCCGCGACGTGTCCGGCGAAGGCGTCCAGCAGGCCTTGCTCAAGCTGATCGAAGGCACGGTGGCCTCGGTGCCGCCGCAGGGTGGCCGCAAGCATCCGCAGCAGGAATTCCTGCAGGTCGACACGCGCAATATCCTGTTCATCTGCGGTGGCGCATTTGCCGGGCTGGAGCGGGTGATCCAGGCGCGCAGCACTTCGACCGGTATCGGCTTTGGGGCCGACGTGCGCAGCAAGGACACCAACAGCAACGTGGGCCAGGTGCTGCGCGATGTGGAGCCCGAGGATCTGGTCAAGTATGGCCTTATCCCGGAGTTCGTCGGCCGCCTGCCGGTCGTGGCCACCCTCGAAGAACTCGACGAGGGAGCGTTGGTCAAGATTCTTACCGAGCCCAGGAACGCCCTCACCAAGCAGTTCAAGCGACTGTTTGAAATGGAGAAAGTGGACCTGGAGTTCCGCCCGGACGCGCTCAGCGCCATCGCGCAAAAGGCGCTTGCACGAAAGACCGGTGCGCGTGGTTTGCGAACCATCGTCGAAGCAGTGCTGCTCGACACGATGTTCGACCTGCCGTCGCTTGAGAGTGTCTCCAAGGTCGTCATCGACGAAGCGGTCATTCAGGGAACGGCCGAACCCTACCTTATCTACGACGGTAATCCGGCGGCTCAGCCCAGCCGCGCCGCTGGCGACTGATCCCCGGTTGTTCCGCGAGCGATCGGAGCAGCCGTCAGCACCTTGGGCAGCGCCTCTTCACCTCACCACCCTTGCATTTGGACGACACTGGCCCTATTCATCTGGATGGGCGCTGATTCGCTGCGGCCGCCATTGTTGGTCAGGAGTCTTTTATGAACGATCGTGTATTGCCGAGCGAATCCGCAGGCGATGTGACCGCAGCCGTGCTGCCCTTGCGGGACGTTGTGGTGTTTCCGCATATGGTCATTCCACTGTTCGTCGGCCGGGAGCGGTCGATCAAGGCGCTCGAATCGGCGATGACGCGCGACAAGCAGATCCTGTTGATCGCGCAGCGCTCACCAGACACCGATGATCCGGCGGCAGACGATTTGTACGCTTTTGGCTGCCTTGCCACGATCCTGCAACTGCTCAAGCTGCCGGACGGGACAATCAAGGTGCTGGTCGAGGGCATCAACCGCGTCCAGTTGCTGTCGACCTTCGAGGAGGACGAAGTCTTCACCGGCCACGGGCGGCAGATCGATTCCTACATCGAGCGTGACGCGCGAGAGATCGATGTACTCACTCGATCGCTGGTGAGCCAGTTTGAACAGTTTCTCAAGCTTAACCGCAAGCTGCCGCCGGAATTGCTTACCACGCTGGCGGGAATCGAGGATCCCAGTCGCCTGGCCGATACGGTTGCTGCGCATCTGTCGGTCAAACTCAGCGACAAGCAGGACGTGCTGGAAACGGCCGAGCTTGGTCGGCGGCTGGAAGCACTGATCACTCTGGTCGACGGCGAAATCGACGTGCTGCAGATCGAAAAGCGCATTCGCGGTCGGGTCAAGTCGCAGATGGAGAAAAGTCAGCGCGAGTACTACCTGAACGAACAGATGAAGGCGATCCAGAAGGAGTTGGGCGACCTGGAGGATGCGCCGAACGAACTGGAAGATCTGACCCGCAAGATTGCCGCCGCCGGCATGACCAAAGCCGTCGAGGCCAAGGCTCGGACCGAGCTCAACAAGCTCAAGATGATGTCGCCGATGTCAGCCGAAGCGACTGTCGTGCGCAACTACATCGACTGGTTGCTGAATGTGCCGTGGAAGCAACGGGCGCGGATCCGGCGTGATCTGGCCGCGGCCGAGAAGGTGCTCGACGAGGACCATTTCGGACTGGAGAAGGTCAAGGAGCGCATCCTCGAATACCTGGCGGTTCAACAGCGCGTCCGCAAGATGAAGGGTCCGATCCTCTGCCTGGTCGGACCGCCGGGTGTGGGCAAGACCTCACTCGGACAGTCGATCGCGCGTGCCACCAACCGCAAGTTCGTCCGCATGTCGCTCGGTGGGGTACGTGACGAGGCCGAGATCCGGGGCCATCGGCGCACCTATATCGGCGCGCTGCCCGGGCGGGTGGTGCAGAATCTGGCCAAGGCCGGCTCACGCAATCCGCTGTTCATGCTCGATGAACTGGACAAGATGAGCATGGATTTCCGCGGCGATCCGTCGTCGGCGCTGCTGGAGGTGCTCGATCCAGAGCAGAACAACAGCTTCAACGATCACTATCTGGAAGTGGATCTGGATCTGTCCGAGGTCATGTTCATTGCAACCGCCAATTCGCTAAACATTCCTCCGGCCTTGCTGGACCGGATGGAAGTGATCCGGATCCCGGGCTACACCGAAGATGAGAAGCTGAATATCGCGCGTCGCTATCTGCTGCCCAAGCAGATGAAGGGCAACGGTCTGAAGGACGCCGAGCTCAGCGTCTCCGATGGTGCGGTGGTGGACATCATCCGCTACTACACCCGTGAATCGGGCGTGCGCAATCTGGAGCGCGAGCTGTCCAAGATCTGTCGCAAGGTGGTCAAGGAGATCTCGCTCAACGAGAGCAAGGCAGCCAAGGATGCGGCCGAAACACCGAAGAAGAAAAGCAAGACGGTGACCACCGTGACGATCACGCCGCGCAACCTGGCCCGCTATCTGGGCGTCAGGCGCTTCCAGTACGGCCGCGCCGAGGATCGCGACGAGATCGGCCTGGTGACCGGGCTGGCCTGGACCGAGGTGGGTGGTGAGTTGCTGAGCATTGAGGCCAGCACCGTTCCGGGCAAGGGCAAGTTGCTCCACACCGGTCATCTGGGTGAGGTGATGCAGGAGTCGATCCAGGCGGCGCTGAGCGTCGTGCGCAGTCGCAGTGAGCAACTCGGGATCGATCCGGAGTTCCATCACAAGTTCGATATCCACGTGCATGTGCCGGAAGGTGCCACGCCCAAGGATGGCCCCAGTGCCGGGATCGCGATGTGCACCGCACTGGTGTCTTCGCTGACCAGGGTGCCGGTTCGTTCGGACGTGGCGATGACCGGTGAGATCACGCTGCGTGGGCGGGTCCTGCCGATTGGCGGATTGAAGGAGAAGCTGCTTGCGGCGCACCGCGGCGGCATCAAGGTGGTGCTGATCCCGGAAGACAATCAGAAGGATCTGGCCGACATTCCGAAGAACATCACCCAGGCACTGAAGGTCAAGCCGGTACGGTGGATCGACGAAGTGCTGGCGCTGGCGCTGGTTGACGCCCCCAAGACCAAGGGGGACAAGCCCTTGGTTGAGCCGGTGCCGGCGGCGGAGGCCGAGGATACGGCGGGCGCCGGGACGATTCGCCCACACTGACGTGGCACCGAAAGTCCGTTGCCTGCCGCAGCCCGCCCGGGCGGTTGGACGTCTCATGAGCGAGCCTATGCCGCCGTCGAGGGCCTCGTGCTGTTCGCGTTGGCCACGTGGGATTTGGGCACACTGGGCACAGTCCGTTAGACTGCACCGGTGCGCCGCGTCGGCAGAGTTTTCAGGCGCGCCACGGCCGCGGATGGGTGGGATGATGCAAAGTGCTGCACAGTGGCTTGTTTGGGAGGCGGATTGAAAGAAGTTCCTTGCTGCCCCCAAGTCTCGCTGGTATAACTCGCCGGCGCCCTGAAAGCGCGCAGTGACGGGCCCGCAGGGCCCGACTGCGGTGCGCGTAACCTTTCAATGACCCAGACAACGACAAAACCGAAGGCGTTTTCCTGCAACGAGGCGCCTCCTCATAAGCAAAGGGAGTTCCCATGAAGAAATCCGATCTGGTCGCGGCGATTGCCGAAGCAGCAGAACTGAGCAAGGCCGATGCTGGACGCGCTGTCGACGCCTTCGTCGAAGTAGTGACCAAGGCCCTCAAGGATGGCGATAGCGTTACGCTGGTTGGCTTTGGCAGCTTTGAAGTGCGTGAGCGCGCTGCCCGACAGGGCCGCAATCCGCGGACCGGCAAGCCGCTCAACATCAAGGCCTCGAAGGTGCCGGCATTCAAGGCTGGCAAGGCGCTCAAGGATGGTATAAAGTAGCGCGCTTCCCAATGGGTGCTTAGCTCAGCGGGAGAGCATCGCCCTTACAAGGCGAGGGTCGGGGGTTCGAAACCCTCAGCACCCACCACAAGGTTCCTGGAGCGGTAGTTCAGTTGGTTAGAATACCGGCCTGTCACGCCGGGGGTCGCGGGTTCGAGCCCCGTCCGCTCCGCCAGCACCCGAGGGCGCCTTCGCGAAGGCGCCCTTGTTTTTTTCAGGCCCCTGATCCGGTACGGATTGGTCGGCGTTCTTGAACACTGTGTGGTGGTCGGTCCAGCCGGGCCGGGCATCCGATGATGAAGACCATGCTGCAAGTCATTCGCGAAAAGCTGTCAGGTTGGGTGCTGTTTCTGATTGTGGGGATATTGATCGTTCCGTTTGCCTTCCTTGGCATCGGTGACTATTTCAGTTCCAGTGTCTCGACCTATGTGGCGAAGGTGGCTGAAGACGAGATCTCAACCGACCGGGTCCGCGAGGCACTGACCCGGCAGCGCCAGCAGTACCGGCAGACCTTCGGCGAGGAGATGGATCTGTCCTTCCTCAGTACGCCGGAAGCCAAGCGCAGAATGCTGGACCAACTCGTCGATCAGACCCTGCTGTTCCAGGACAGTCAACGCGCCGGCATCATCGTGCCACCCGAACGTGTACGTGCAGACACCGTCTCGATTCCGGCATTTCAGGTTGCGGGCCAGTTCGATCCGGATCTCTACGCCCGTATTCTCGCCGCCAACGGCTTGACGCCGACTGGCTTTCAGGCCGAGCAGGCGCGCGAGATCGCAACCCGCGAGATTTCGGTCCATCTGGCCGACAGTGTCGGGATCAGCGACGCCGAGGTGAATGCCTACTTGCGCCTGCGCGAGCAGCAGCGCAGCTTCGACTATGTGCTGCTCGACGGTGCCGAAGAGGACATTGATGAGAGTGTTTCCGACGACGCGCTGGCGGCGTTCTATGAAGCACACAAGTCCGAGTACATGCGCCCGGAGCGGATGAGCGTTGCCTACGTCGAAATTCGCGGCGAGGCACTGATGGCAGAAACCGAGCCTACCGAAGCCGAACTGAGCCAGTTGTACGAAGATCAGAGCATGCGTTACGTCCAGCCGGCGCGCACGCTCACCTCGCATATCCTGGTTTCTCTGCCGAGCGGCGCGGACGCCGACGCCGAGCGGGCTGCGTTGGAGAAGGCACAGTCTCTGCGTCAGCGGGTGATCGATGGCGAGAGCTTCGAGGCGCTTGCCCGCGAAGCATCGGAAGATCCAGGCTCGGCCGAGCAGGGCGGTGATCTGGGCTGGATCGAAGCCGGTCTGACCGATCCTGCTTTCGAGGAGACGCTGTTTGCGCTGGAGGCAGGGGAGATATCCCAGCCGGTACGGGGGGGGGACGGCTATCACATCATCCAGGCCCGCGAGGTAGAGGCCGAGCGCGGCAAGGCTTTCGAGGAAGTGCGCGAGGAGCTCCGCATCGAGTGGATCGCTGATCGCCGCTACAAGGTGTTCAATGACCGAGCGGGTGAATTGCTCAGTGCCGTCAACGCATATCCGCGCTCACTCGAATCGGCCGCGGCTCGCGTCGACCTGCCGCTGCAGACCTCCGAATTGTTCAGTGCCGAGCAGGGCGATGGTCTGTTCAGCGACCCGCGAGCAAGAGCCGCTGCCTTTGCCAGTCCGGTCAAGGAACGTGGTGTGGTGAGCGAACCGCTGCAACTGTCCGACGAGCATGTGGTGGTCCTGCAGCGAGCACAGCTGATCGAAGCCGAGCCGCAGCCAATGGAAGAATTGACCGAGCTTTTGCGCACGCGGATCGTCGCCGAGCGCCGCGCCGAGGCGCTCAAGACGCGTGCCACCGGCTTGCAGGCGCAGCTCGCTGGCGGCAGTTCGCTGGCCGAAGTCGCCACCGAACTGGGCAAGGAAGTGGTCCGGGTGGAGAACGCGCTGCGCAATTCCGGTGAACAGGATCCGCGGCTTCTGCGCGAGGTGTTCAAGCTCGCCCGTCCGGGTGCGGGATCCGGGGTGGAACTGGTCGAGCTGGACGCACTGGAGCTGGTGCTGGTCGAATTGCGTCAGGTCAGTGACGGCGACCCAGGCAGCGTCGACAGCGCGACGCGTGAGCAGGTGCGCGAGCAACTGGCGCGGCACTGGTCGAGCGCGGAGGCGGCGGGCTATCTGGAGTACTTGCGAGCTCGCACGGACATCCAGGTCAATGAGGCTCGCCTGCCCTGAGTTTCGGCTGGTACGGCCGGTCCTCCAACGGCGCAGATTGACAACAATCCCCGCATGCGAGCATGCGGGGATTGTCGTTTCCGGGCTGGCGAGTGATCAGTCGTGCATCAACTCACCCATGCCGACATGGCTGTAGCCGGCATCGACGTGAATGATCTCGCCGGTGATGCCGGAAGCCAGATCTGAACACAGGAAAGCGGCGGCGTTGCCGACTTCCTCGGCCGTGATGCTGCGGCGCAACGGCGCGGTGCGCTGCACGTGATCGAGCATACGGCGAAAGTTGCCTATACCGGCCGCAGCCAGGGTCTTGATCGGTCCGGCCGAGATGCCATTGACACGCAGCCCTTCGCTGCCCACGTCCATCGCCAGATAGCGCACGCAGGCTTCCAGGCTGGCCTTGGCCAGGCCCATGACGTTGTAGTTCGGCATCGCCCGCTCGGCACCCAGATAGCTCAGGGTCAGAACCGCGCCGTTGCGACCGCGCATCATCGGCAACACGGCACGGGTCAGGGCGGCCAGGCTGTAGGAACTGATGTCGTGGGCTATGGCAAAACCCTCGCGCGTGACCGCGTCTACGAATCGTCCCTGGATCTGGTCGCGCGGGGCAAAGCCGATCGAATGGACCAGGATGTCCAGGCCATCCCAGTGCGCACCCAGGCTCGCGGCGAGCGCATCGATCTCGCCATCCAGCGCAACATCGCAGGGCAGCACCAGGGAACTCCCAAACTCCTTGGCAGCAGCCTCCACGCGTGAACGCAGGCGCTCGTTCTGATAGGTGAAAGCAAGCTCGGCACCTTCGCGCGCCATGGCCCCTGCGATACCGTGGGCAATCGAACGTTCACTGGCAATACCGCAAATCAAGGCGCGCTTGCCGCTCAGGAAGGCCATCGTTGTTCCTTTGGTCTGGACCCGATCGGGTCGGTGGCGGGCGCGATTATGCCCATGGCGGGTCCATGGCGGTAGCCGCAGCGGGTGGTCGATCGCCTCCCATGTCGTCAGGGCGCCAGTTTCAAGCGCTGGCCGATCGAAAGCACGGCGTTCGGGCGCAAGCCGTTCCAGCGGCGCAAATCATCCAGACGCAGGTCATAGCGGCGCGCCAGCGTCCAAAGGTTGTCGCCACTGCGGACCACATGGATCGGTGGGCGCGGCGCGCTTGCCGACTGCGCAAACTCGGCTGCAACCAGTTGCGGAGAGACTCTGGCGGTCTCAGGAACCCGTTGCGCCGGGACGAGCCACGCATGCCCTGCGGGACGAGCCTGAGGCCCGCGCAGGGCGCCGTTGTAGCGTCGGAAGCTGTCCACCGGCAGTCCCAGCGCCTCGGCCAGCCGCACCGCGTCGGCGGCAAAGGGCAGCACGACAATTTCCAGTCTGCTCTCCGGAGGCAGCGGGGGAAGACTCCAGCCGTTGGCCTCCGGGTTCTTGAACAGGCATGCGAGTGCCTCGACCTTGTCCAGATACAGCAGTGTCGTGCGAGGCAGCGGAGCCAGTCGTGGGTCGCTGCTGCCGCTTCCCCGCAGGGCCCGCCGCAGGCGGCCATCGCCCGCGTTGTAGGCGGCCAGGCTCAAGTCGGGATCGTCGCCAAACTGCGTCTGCAACTGCATCAGATAGTTCAACGCCGCGTGGGTGGAGCGGACCGGGTCGAGCCGGTCATCGTGGTTGCCATCCACGCGCAGACCCAGCGCGCGCGCGGTGGCGGGCATCAGTTGCCAGATACCCGCCGGCCCGTTGCCTCGGCCGGGAAATCCGTAGTAGCTACTCTCCACCATCGGAATCAGGGCGAACTGCAGCGGAAGTTCGCGCGCCGCGACTTCGCGGCTGACGTAGTCCAGGAGCGGTGCGAACTCGGACAGCCTGGCGCCGAAGGTGTCCGGCCTGCCCAGATAGCGCTGCCGCCAGTGGCGTACCTGTGGGAGTTCGCAAAGGGTGGGTTGCAGGCCCTGCTGGAGCAGCTGCCAGGCCGGAACTTCAGGCGGAATCGGTGCCACTGCGGCTGGTTCGGCGTCAGTTGGCGTGGCCGTTGTTGTCGCGGACGGAACCGAGAGCGCGGTCGAAGCCGGATCGGCGAGGGTTGGCTCTGCGCTGGCGTCCGGACAGTCAATGCACCCGGAATGATCGTCAACCTCGACCGTCTGCGCTGGACGCGGCGGAGTCGTCTGGCAGCCGGCCAGCAAGATCACCAGCAGCAGACTTGTAACTGAGAGCCCGCGTCGGCTCATTTGTAGTGGTCCTTGGCCTGGCGCAGCGCGGCAAAGGCGGCCACCGCATCGGCGTCGGCCGCCAGTCCGTGATTCAGCTGCAGTGCGTTGCGCAGGGCAGGCTGGTCGACCCGCAGGAAGGGGTTGAGACGCAATTCCAGCGCCAGCGTGCTCGGCAGGCTGGGTCGCCTCTGGGCCCGCAAGCTCGCCAGAATCGGTTCGTAGGCGGCGAGCTCGGGGTCGACGGGCAGCAACGAGCGAGCGAAGCGCAGGTTGGCCATCGTGTATTCATGCCCGCAACAGACCCGGGTGCTCACAGGCAGCGCGGCCAGACGTGTCAGCGAGGCTAGCATCTGCGCCGGCGTGCCTTCGAACAGACGGCCACAGCCCAGGCTGAACAAGGTGTCGCCGCTGAAAAGCACGGCGGCGTCCGGCGCATGGAAAGCGACATGGCTGAGTGTGTGCCCCGGCACCGCGATGACCTCGAAGGGGCAGGGCAGACCGGCCTCGATCCAATCGCGATCATCCACCCGTTGCGTCGCCAGCGGGATACGATCGTCTGTTGGCGCATAGACAGGCAGTTGTGGCCAGCGGGCGAGGATCGCTCCGACGCCGCCGATATGGTCCGGATGGTGATGGGTCAGCAACACGGCGGTCGGGGCCCGATCGAGCGCGTCCAGCGCCGCGAACACCGGTGCGGCCTCGCCCGGATCGACGACGGCGAGTCGGTTGGCGCTGTAGGCCAGCCAGACATAGTTGTCGGTCAGAGCCGAGACCGGCTGCAGTTGCATCGCATCCCCTATTGGCGTGTCGGCCGGGCGACCGCAGGCCCGCATGCTGGCCTAGCCGGTGGGGGTTGGTCAAACGGGATCGAGTCGAACGGGTACAAGTACAAGGGCCCAGGGCTCAGGGCCCAGAAGATCACGCGCCGCTTCGAACCGGATTGGATCGCAAGTTTCGATCTGGCTTCAAGATTGGCCCTGGGCCCTTGGCCCTGGGCCCTCAGGTGTTGCAAACCCGTCACAGCACCGCGTTGACTCGCAGCCCGGTCAATGAACGGTCGGGCGCCCGGGTTATGATCCCCCCATCCCCGCCATGTTGGCGACCGGGACCGAGCGGGGGACCGAGATCTTGCAGGAGAAGTTGATTGCGGCCGAACTGGCCAGTCTGGCCGACCTGGTCCGTCGCCCGGGCGAAGCATGGCTGATGCTCTGTGGTGGGCCGGGCATCGCCGCAGCGCAGTTGCCCGGGCGGGTACTGGTGGTCGACCTGACCAGCGCCAGTTGCACGGCAGGCGCCTGGCACGGCCATCGGTATGCACCGCCGATACAGCACGGCGCGCTGGATGGCCTGGTCCTGCATCATGTCCGCGGCAGCCTGCACAGCCTGCTGCGGGAATGGCTGCCGTGCATCCGGCCCGGTGGTCGACTGGTGCTGATTGACAGCCG
>DAIMJK010000073.1:6628-12778 GCA_036722245.1 Lysobacterales bacterium | reverse complement strand
CCAGCTGGCGGCCCAGTTCGCGCGTGTTGCGATCCGAGCGTCGCACCAGCCAGACCCCCAGGCCCACCAGCAGGGCAAGCACCACCCCTATCAGACCGCCGTAGGTGATGGCGCGCTGGATCGTCGCCAGGCGCTTTTCATAGTCGCCCGCCGCCAGATCCAGACCGACGATGCCGGCCAGTTCGCCGCTGGCGTCGAAGAAGGGCACATAGCCACCGATGCAGCCTTCGGTGCACCACTGGTCGAAATAGAAATCCTCCGACACGACCACCTGGCGCGTGTCCCAGGCCTGCTCCAGCTCGGGCGGTACGTCGTCGGGGGGGTATTGCTCCATGACCGCAACCGAGTTGTCCTCGACATTCGGATCGGTCGGCTTGGGCGTTATGTCGTAGATGAAATAAAAGCCGTCGTCACGCTTGATCACGGTGTACAGAAAGGCGATCTGCGGGTCGGCCTTGCGTGCGGCGATCCACGGTGCAATCGCCTCGGCGTACTCCGGCGTGGCCTCGTCCTCGGCGCGGGTGAAACTGGCGTGTACCGCCGGGTCGATCAGGCCGGCGGCAATCTTCGCTGTGCGTGCCAGACCACTGCGGATCTCGTCGCGCAGGGCGCGTTCGGACACCTGAACCTGCAACCAGCCGGCAGGAATCAGCACCAGCAGCACCGCCAGCGTCGCCAGGATGGCCTGCGCCAGCGGCGGCATACCGCGGGCACGGCGCTGCAACCGACGGTCGGTGCTGACGGCTGTGTCAGTGGTCATGCTGGACTCCAGCGCTGCGGACTGGAGCAACTTAGCCAGTTTACGGCGCGAGCGCCAGCCTCCTTCGATCGCTCGCGTGTAATCGGAGCGCGGACCGCAAAACGGAACCCCGAGTTGCACTCGGGCAACGAAGTCAACCACGCGCCGGGCTGGACCGGGCTATGCCGGTTGGCCGCGATCCCAAGCGTCGCTGCGCGACTTTCCCGAGTGCAACTCGGGGTTCCATCACTGCCGCAGCTCTGCTGGGCCCTGAGCCCTGGGCCCTGGGCCCTGAGCCCTGGGCCCTTCCACTGGCCACTGGAACTGTCCCCATGACTTACGGCGCTCGCCACCACCCCACCCCAGCGCGTACCTTCCAAGGTTTGTGTGCGGGGAGCGTCGGAATGCGCAGATGGGGAATGCTGGCTCTGCTGGGAGCCTGGCCGCTATGGGCACAGCAGGGCCCGGAGACCTTCACGCCCAATGCCGTGCACGATCAGCGCTCCGGCGCCTACGCGCTGACCGGTGCGACCGTCCACACCGCACCGGGCGAGATTCGGCGCGGTGCGACGGTGTATCTGCGCGATGGTCGGATCGAGCGCGTCGCCAGTGGCGCACCGCAAGCGGGTTATGCGGTGATCGACTACAGCGGCCTGCATCTGTACCCCGGCTTCGTTGATCTGCACAGCGGCTATGGCCTGCCCAAGCCGGACGCGCCCAAGCCCTTCTCCTTCGGCTCGCCCCAGGTACTGGCGTCCACCACCGCCGGGCCGTTCAACGCCAACGAGGCAATCAAGTCGCAGTTTGACGCGGCTCGCAACTTCAGTCCGTCCGCCGATGCGGCCAAGGCGCTGCGCGGGCTCGGTTTCGGCAGCGTGTTGAGCCATCGTGCCGATGGCATCGCCCGCGGCAGCGGTTCGCTGCTGGCGTTGATCGATGGTCCGGCGCAGGAGGCGGTGCTGCTTGACCGCGCCAGCGCGCACTACTCCTTCGCCAAGGGCAGCAGCGCCCAGTTCTACCCGATTTCGATCATGGGGTCGGTCGCGCTGCTGCGCCAGACCCATCTGGATGCACGCTGGTACCAGGCGCAGACCACGCCAGAGTTCAACGATCAATCATTGCAGGCCTGGTCCGAACTGCAGTCGCTACCGCAGTTTTTCGCCAATCGCGACTGGATGGATCTGCTGCGGGCACAGGCCATCGCCGACGAGTTCGAACTGCGCTACACCTATCTGGGCAGTGGCGATGAGTACCAGCGGGCGCAGGCCATTGCCGCCACCGGCGCCGCCGTGGTGTTGCCGCTGAACTTCCCCAAGGCGGTCAAGGACAGCGATCCGGCCTTGCTGCGGATGACTGATCTGGCCACGCTGCAGCACTGGGAGCAGGCGCCATCCAACCCGGCTCGGCTGCACGCCGCCGGGGTCAGGATTGCGCTGACCGCAGCTGGGCTGGAAGAGGACAAGTACCAGCAATTCTGGCCCAATCTGCGCGCCGCGATGCAGCGAGGCTTGTCGGCCGATGCTGCGCTGGCGGCGCTGACCACAACCCCGGCGGCGCTGATCGGCCAAAGCGACCGGCTTGGCCGGATCGCACCCGGTCAGCATGCCAACCTGATCGTGACCTCTGCCGCGCTGGACGACGACAAGCTGGTCGTGCACGACAACTGGGTGCTCGGTCGACGCCATGCGATCGCCCCCATCGGGCCGGACCTGCGCGGGCGCTGGAACGTCAACGTCGGCGGTCAGGCGTATCCGATCGAGATCAGTGGGGAGCGTCACAAGCCATCGGTCAAGCCGGTCGGTGACGAGGCCGCGCTGAAGAAGGCAAGCATCGAGCAGCAGGGTGATCGGGTGGTGCTGCGGCTCGGCCTGGACGGCAGTGAGCGACGTCTGGCGGGCCTGTGGCAGGCCGGCGGCCTCAGCGGCTATATCGATCGTCCGTGGTCGGCCAATCGCACGGGTGATCTGGAAGAGGCCGAAGAGGAGGACCAGGCCGATTCCGCCACCGTACCCGCGCCAGCGCCCTATCCGCTCGGCGCCTATGGCCGCACCAGCCGGCCGACCGCCGAGCACCTGCTGTTCCGCAACGCCACCGTGTGGACCGGTGAAGACGATGGCGTGCTGGCGCAGACCGACGTGCGCGTACGCGACGGCAAGATCGCCGAGATCGGCCAGGGCCTGGCCGAGCGTGGCGCCCGCGTCATCGACGCCAGCGGGCGGCATCTGAGCGCCGGCATCATCGACGAACACAGCCACATCGCGGCCTCGGGCATCAACGACATCGCGACCAATTCGGCGATGGTGCGCATCGGCGACGCGCTCGATCCGACCGACATCAACATCTTCCGCAATCTCGCCGGCGGCGTGACTGCGGCGCAGATCCTGCACGGCTCGGCCAATCCGGTCGGCGGTCAGTCGGCGCTGATCAAGATGCGCTGGGGTGTACTGCCGCAGGAACTGCTCATCGACGGCGCCCCCGGCTTCATCAAGTTTGCCCTCGGCGAGAACGTCAAGGCCTCCAGCAACCCGATGTCGGTGCGCTATCCGGGCACCCGCATGGGCGTGGCCCAGTTCCTTGACGACGCCTTCGTCGAGGCCGACCGCTATCGCCAGCAGTGGAACGGCTGGCGCGCCCTGTCCCAACGCGAACGCGAGCGCACCCCGGCGCCGCGGCGCGATCTGGTCAGCGAGACGATGGTCGAGATCCTCGAAGGCAAGCGCCACATCAGCGCGCACTCGTACGTGCAGAGCGAGATCCTGATGCTGATGCAGACGGCCGAGCGGCATGGTTTCACGATCAATACCTTCACCCACATCCTGGAGGGCTACAAGCTCGCCGACCGGATGGCCGCGCACGGTGCCGGCGCGTCGTCCTTCGCCGACTGGTGGGCCTACAAGATGGAAGTGGAGTTCGCCATTCCCTACAACAACGCGCTGCTCGAGCAGGCCGGCGTGGTCAGTGCGATCAATTCGGACAGCGGCGAGATGTCGCGTCGGCTCAATCAGGAGGCGGCCAAGGCGGTCAAGTACGGCGGCTTGTCGGCCGAGCACGCATGGCGGCTGGTGACCCTCAATCCGGCCCGGCTGCTGCGCCTGGACGACCGCATGGGATCGATCAAGGTCGGCAAGGACGCCGACATCGTGCTGTGGAGCGCCGAGCCCCTGAGCATCATGGCGAAGGCTGATTACACCCTGGTCGACGGCCGGATCGAGTACGACCGCGCCGCCGCCGAAGCCGAGGCGCCGCGCATCAGCGCCGAACGCGAGCGCCTGCTCAATGCGATGCAGGCGGCCGCCGCCAGCGGCGCGCCGAGCGGGCCGGCGGCAGCGAAACCGGCGCGGATGTTCCATTGCGATCATCTGACCGGCTATGAATATCTGGAGGGAGTCAGCCATGCGCATTGAGGACCGCACCGTCAGTCGCGACCATCGTGCCAACTGGCTCCGTCAGGGCCTGGTCGCCGCTGCCTTGTTCAGCATCTCCGGCACTGCGCTGGCGCTGCCGCCCGCTCCGGCACCGGCGCAGGCACAGCCGATCGCGCTGGTCGGCGGCCAACTGCATCTGGGCGATGGCGAGGTCATTGCCGACGGCACGCTGGTGTTCGATGCCGGCCGCATCACCGCGATAGGAGCGCGCGCCGATGTCGTGATTCCCGGTAACGCCCAGCGCATCGACGTCGCCGGTCAGCGGGTCTATCCCGGACTGGTCCTGCTCGACACCGAACTGGGTCTGGTCGAGGTCGAGGCCGTCCGCGCCACCGTCGACACGACCGAACTGGGCGAGCTCAATCCCGAGGTTCAGGCCGCCAGCGCCTACAACGTCGACTCCGAACTGATCCCGGCGACCCGCTTCAACGGAATCCTGACCGCCCAGACCACGCCGCAGGGGGGAGTGATCTCGGGTCGCTCGGCGGTGATGCAGATGGATGCATGGACCGGCGAGGACGCCCTGCTGCGGGCCGATGACGGCCTGTGGCTGAACTGGCCGGCGCCACGCGCGCCGAAATTCGACTTCGCCACCTTCTCGGTCACGCTCGCCGACAATCCCGAGTACGCCCGCCAGATGGCCGAACTGGAGACGCTGTTTGCCGACGCGCGCGCCCATCTGGCGTCCGGCACATCGGCGCGCAACCTGAAACTGGAGGCGCTGGCTGCGGTGCTCGCTGGCACCAGCCGGCTCTACATCCGGACCGAATCGGCGGCCGACTTCGAACGCGCGCTGGCCTTCACTGACCGCCATGGCGTGCGCCAGCTGGCCTGGTTCGGCGCCGCCGAAGCGGCAACGCTGATCCCGTTGCTGGTCGCGCGCGAGATTCCGGTCGTCATCGGCGGATTGCATCGCTTGCCGCAGTACAACGACAGTGCCTTCGACGAGCCCTTCCGCCTCGCCGCCCGGGTGCATCAGGCCGGTGTGCGGGTAGCGATCACCTACCCCGGCACGATGAATGCACGCAACCTGCCGTTCCTGGCCGGTACCGCGATCGCCTATGGCGTGCCCGCAGAGGACGCGCTGGCGATGATCACCCGCGTCCCGGCCGAGTTGCTCGGCCTGGGCGAGGAACTGGGCACGCTCGCGGTCGGCAAGCGCGCGACCCTGTTCGTCAGCCACGGCGATGCGCTGGACATGAGCGGCAACGACCTCCAGCAAGCCTTCATCGACGGTCGCCAGATCGACCTCATCGGCCGCCAGCAGCAGCTCTATCAGCGCTATCGCGCACGTTACGAGTAGCGGTCCGACAGACCGGGCGGATCCGGATGCTCAAGCGTGAACCCGCCCGCGAGCAGGGCATGTTGATGGGTTGACGACCTGGAATCTGGGTGAGGCGGTGGTGGATTGCATCGTGCTGCGCCGAGTCAGTATCGATTCAAGGAGCGTATTGCGCGATGTCGATCGATGTCGGAAACCCAGGAGTTCAGCATCCTGGCACTGCATCCGAACGGCACGCTCGACCTGAGTTTCGGCCAGAGCGGACTGGTCACGGTGGATTTCGGCACTCCGTGGGCGTCCGCCCACGCGATCACGGTTTGCCCCAACGCGCTGATCCATGTGGCCGGTTCGGCCGAGATCGGCGGCAGCGGCAGCGATTTCAGCGAGGTTGCGGTCGCCGTGCTGCGCCCGGAAGGGCATCTGGACAGCTGTTTCAACGGCGGCAACGGCCTGGCCTTTTCCTTCGGTGGCCTGCCGCGCGATTTCGGCCGCGGTATCGACGTCGACGACGTTGGCGGCCGCATCCTGATCACCGGCAACACCAGCAACAGCGCGGGCTCGCAACAGCAGATGGGCGCGGCGCGGCTGATCGGTCTGGATCCGCAGCTGTTTCGGGACGGCTTCGAGGAGCCCGACTGATGTGTGGGGCCAGGGCCCAGGACCCAGTTCAGAGCCCGATTCGAAGATAGTGCTGTACCACAAGG
>DAIMJK010000073.1:0-6618 GCA_036722245.1 Lysobacterales bacterium | reverse complement strand
ACCGCGGAAGCGGGCTTTGGCGGCTTGGGTCGTAGCCGAAGAGCAAAGGCATCAAATCGGCGCAAGCGGCGGACAACACGCACCAAGGCCACAAGGGAAGTGTAGGAGGCTGCTTGCAGGCGACCGCGGAAGCGGGCTTTGGCGGCTTGGGTCGTAGCCGAAGAGCAAAGGCAGCGCTGCGCGCTGCGAGTCGCGAGCAAGCTCCCTCCTACAAATGCAAAAGCCGGAGCAGAGCCAGAGCCAGAGCTTTCCCTGATCCCAGCCCTCAGCCCTCAGCCCTCAGCCCTGCTCTCAATCGCACTCAAGCCTGCTTCACTACCAGACCCGCGCCACTCCGATGCGTGCGCTGCCGGGGCCGGTGGGCTGTTCGGCCCAAACCACCAGCGCTACGTCCTCTTGCACCGCCAGGCGCGGGAAGCCGCCGACTCGATCGGCCAGTTCCAGCGTCTTGAGCTCAAGGCCTGCGTCGTCGAGCAACGCCAGCTGCAGCGTCGCAGATCCCGCGGCGCTGGTGAGGCGGCTGTAGAGCCAATGTCCGCCGGTCCAGCCGGCCAGATCGACGCGGCCGAGTTCGCCTTCGGCGTCGGTGAGGGTCATTGCGTCGCTGAAGTGTCCTTCGCCATCGGCGAGCGCGAATTTCAACGCCAACGGACCGTTGGCCATCGTCGGCCACAACGCGGCTACTCGACCCTCGGCTATAGCCAACGCCGGGCCGTTGACCGGGCAGCCGCCGATCACCCAGCCGTCGGCGGGCAGAGGGCGCGGTGGCGACCAGCTCCCGTCGTGGTGGCCGACCAGCTGGATATCCCTCACCTCCGCCCCGGTGCGGCCGCGATAGGCGACCAGCATGCCGTCGTCGGTCCGCACTGCGTCGGTCTGACAGCAGGCGCAGGTCAATTCGTCCAGCTCGATTTCGTCGTAAGGCACGCGTTTTCGATTCAGCGCGGCCGAGCGCAGGGTCATGTGCTCGGCGGCATCGGTGTGACCGGCGCTGGCGTGATCGGCGCTGGCATGATCATGGCCGGGCGACTCTGCACCGGCATGCTCGTCATGCGCATCGCTGGCCATGTTGCGGCCATCCAGCCAGACCAGCCGCACCGCATCATCGCCGGCAGCGACCATCGACACGAAGCCGTGTTCGGTCCGCGTGCCATCCCGATGCACCCGCACCGGATCGCCCCAGCTCTCGCCAGTGTCCAGCGAGCGCACGACCTGGACATCGTAGGCATAGGTGTCCGGCGCGCTCTTTTGCAGGTAGAAGCTGACCCAATCGCCGTTGTCGAGCACGGTCAGGTTCGGAAAGTCGGCGCCGTTGACGAACCAGTCGCGACCGCGGGCGATCGTGCCCCGTCGCAGTTCCGCACCTGCCACGTCGATCACCGCAAAACGCAGCACGCTGTCCTCGCCATCGCGCTCCTGCCAGGTGACGACAAAGCCTTCGCGACCATCGACCGTCACCGAGGGCTGCCCGGCGCGCTCGCCGGAGACGAAGTCGACGCGTTGCCATTCGAGTTCGGTTGCCGTAGCCGTCAGACTGGCGAGCAGCAAAGTGAGCGGGAGCAGGCGCTGAGAACGAATGCCAGAGCGTTCAAGCACAAAGGCCACAAGGGAGAGCTGAGCACGAGTTGTTCTTGACAGGAGCATCAAGGCTGGATTGCTTTCGGATTGCCCCTGAATCGTCGGGTCGCCGCCCTTCATGTTCTTGCGTCCTTTGTGTCCTTGGTGTCCTTGGTGTTGAAACGCTTTTCCGCCCTGCGCTCTTGCTCTCCACGAACTTTCGTTGCAGGTCAGCGCGTTCAATTATGCGCGCCCTCGCGTTTGGCCTTCGGCAGCCCCGCCGATTCCGCATCGGCGAGTTTGCCGCGGCGTTCGGGTTGGCCGTAGTCGGGGTCGCTGCTGACCCTGCGGGCGACTTCGCCGGGTGGGTGGCGGTACCAGCCGGGGTCTGAGTAGTCGCCGGCCGGTTGGTCATCACGGACCTTGATCACGGTGAACATGCCGCCCATCTCCAGATTGCCGAAGGGCCCCTTGCCGGCCATCATCGCCAGCGTGTTGGGTGGGCCGGGCATGTGGCCGGCGTCGACGTGGTCCTGGTGCTCGGCCATGCCGCCTTCGCCCATCGACATGTAGCCCGGCAGCATCCGTCTCACGCGCTCGTCCAGATCGCTCTGGACCACGCCGAGGGTGTTTGGAATGTCATGCCCCATCGGCCCCATCACGTGATGGGCCATGTGGCAATGGAAGGCCCAGTCGCCGGGCACGGCGATGAACTCCAGATCGCGCATCTGGCCGACACCCACGATCTCGGTCACTTCCGAGCGCCATAACTCGCGCCGCCAGCGGCCGCCATCGCCGCCGGTGACGTCGAACTGGACCCCGTGCATGTGGATCGGATGATTCCACATCGACAGGTTGCCGATCCGCACGCGCACCCGCTCGCCGCTGCGCGCGACCAGATGATCGATCGCCGGGAAGACCTTCGAGTTGAAGGTCCACAGGTCGAAATCCTGCAGTACCGACGGGTCGGGTCGCGAGGTACCGGGGTGCAGCGCCCAGTTGTGCAGCAGGAAGGCGTAGTCGCGATGGATGCGCTCGGGTTCGCCGCCGCGCGGATGGATGATGAACAAGCCCATCATGCCCATCGCCATCTGCACCATCTCGTCGGCGTGCGGGTGGTACATGTGGGTGCCGTGCTGGCGCAGCCTGAACTCGTAGACGAAGGTCTCGCCAGGCTGGATGTGCGGCTGGGTCAGACCGCCGACGCCGTCCATGCCCGACGGTAGCAGCAGGCCGTGCCAATGGATCGTGGTGTGTTCCGGCAGCCGGTTGGTGACAAAGATCCGGACCCGGTCCCCCTCAACCGCCTCGATCGTCGGGCCGGGCGTGGTGCCGTTGTAGCCCCAGCAGACCGCGCGCGAGCCGGGCGCGAACTCGTGCTCCACCTCTTCGGCGACCAGGTGGTACTCCTTCACCCCATCGCGGATACGCGGCGGCAGCGTCCAGCCATTGAGGCTGCGCACCGGCGTATAGCCATCAGCGTGCGCGACTTGCGCGTCAGTACCCCGACCGCCTTCCTGCGCTCGTACCACGGCAGGCGCGAGCGCGGCCGCGCTGGCGCTCAGGAGCAAGTCGCGTCGATTGATCGTCATTCCGAAGGTCTCCTACACGTTCTTGAACCCGCACCAGCATTCACCCGACCAGGGCTGAGGGCTGAGGGGGGGTCAGAAAGGCGCTGGCACTTCTGAGCCCGCAGCGGTGCTGACCAGCCTTGATTTCGTCAATGATGCCCATGGTGATCGTGGGCGCCGTCGCTTTCCGGCCTTACAATCTCGTCGATCGTCGGTGTGAGCCGCTCGGGCGCGGGTCCAGGCAGCGGGCCACCGAGGGCTAGTTCGAGTTCGGCGCGGGCGATCCAGTAGTCGCGAATGGCCTCGAAATACTGCTGGTAGGTATCGAACTGCGCCTTCCGCGCCTCGAGCAGCTCGAACACGCCGATCAGCATGTAGTTGTAGCGCTCCAGCTCGCGCGTGACGATGTCCTGCTGCTGCGGGATCAAGGCGCTGTGGTAACTGTCGATGATCTCGACCAGCGTCGCCAGCCGCGCCGTGCCCACCCGCAGTTCGCGCTCGATCGAAAGCTCCATCGCCTCGATTTGCTGCAGCGCCAGCTCGTGTCTGGCATCGGCTCGGCCGATCCCGGCCTGACCCTGGCTGAACAGCGGTAGCTCGAGTGCCAGCGCCGCGCCGTTGCGGAGGCCATCGTCTTCGCGCTCATGCTCCAACTCCAGCTCGAGCGCGCCGAACCAGCGCGTGCCACGGGCCAGTCGCTGGCCGGACGCCGCCGCTTCCAGCTGCAAGCGGGCCGCGCGCAGATCGGCCCGCTGACTGCGCGCCTGGGTCAGCAGCTCACCAACATCCCATTCCCCTGTCGGCGGCAGCGCCAGCTGCTCGGGCAGCGACCAGCGATTGCTGCGCCCGGCCAGGCCGAGCCGCTCGGCCAGCTTCATGCGTGCCGCCAGCCGATCGCCACGCGCCTTCGCCGCGGCATTCCGGGTCAGGCTGGCGTGCGCCTGCTCGCGCGCCAGCTTCAAGGCACTGATGTTGCCGGCGTTGTAGAAGCGCTGCGCCAGCTCCGCCGACAGCGCGCTCGCCTCGGCCACCGCATCGCGCATGGCCGCCACCTGACTGGCCGCCTGATAGCCATAGTAGTCTCGCCGCACCGCGGTCGCTTCGGCTTGCAGCAACGCCACCGTCTCGGCGACGGCCACCTGCCACTGCAGCGCGCCCATCTGGCGCCGTGCCGGCAACAACAGCAGATCGCTCAGCGGCAGATGCAGGCCATAGCTGATCTCACGCGCCGCGCCGCTGCCGATCCGGCCGATTGACAGCGAGGGATTGGGTGGTCGTTGTGTCTCGAACAAATCCGCCGAGGCCAATCCCAACTGCGCCAGGGCCGACTTCACCGATGGACTGAGCCGCCAGGCGACTTGTACGGCGGCATCGGCGGTCAGCGGTTGGTCCAGTAGGGTCCGCAGAGCGTCATCGATCGTCCCCGGCCCGGCCGCGGCCAGCTCGACCATGCCGTCGCGGCTAGCCAGCTCTTCGACCAGCGCCAGGTGGCCACGCTCGGCCGGCAGTTGCGCGCAGCCAGTGAGTGTCGCCAGCACCCATCCAGCCACCACGCGCAGCCGGAGGCGCATCGAAGCATTCGATTCTGTCATTCCCACTTTCACCGCACCCAAGCTTGCATGCCCGATATGGTAGCCGAGCTGTCCCAGGGGCCTGATCTTGACGACGTTCGCCGCAATGCCCAGTGACGAGGACCGGCTCACCTCAGCTTGCCAGAGCGAATTGGCTCCCCCGCAACACCGCGGCCAGTTGACTTCGGTCAATGCGCGGCCACCTCTGATCGCTAGGCTTTCCAGCCATGAACGCTGAAGCCTCATTCGATCTGGAACTGGTCCGCCGCTACGATCAGGCGGGGCCTCGCTACACCTCCTATCCAACCGCGCCGCAGTTCAAGGGCGGCTTCCCCCTGGCGCGTTATCTGGAGGAACTCGAGGCGAGCAATGGCGATCCGCTGCCGGCGCCATTGTCGATCTACATCCATCTGCCGTTTTGCACCAATCCCTGCTTCTACTGCGGCTGCACCCGCATCATCACCCGCGACCAGCGACGCGGACTGGAGTATCTGGGCCTGATCGAGCGCGAGATCGCGCTGCAGGCCGAGCGCTTCGACGCCGATCGGCCGATCGAGCAATTGCACCTGGGCGGCGGCAGCCCGAACTTCTACAGCCCGGAGGCACTGGCCCGACTGGTGGAGACGATCGGCCGCCATTTCCGCCTCGCTCCGCCCGATCAGCGCGAGTTTGGCATCGAGATCGATCCACGCCTGGTCAACGTGCAGCAACTGGCCGAACTGCGCGCGATCGGCTTCAACCGGGTCAGCTTCGGGGTGCAAGACTTTGACCCGGCGGTGCAGCAGGCGGTCAACCGCCGCCAGGGTGTCGAAGCGACGCTGGAGCTGATCACCGCCGCGCGCCAGCTCGGCTTCCGTTCGATCAACACCGACCTGATCTACGGACTGCCGAAGCAGACCGCGGCCGGATTCGACCAGACCCTCAATCACATCATCGGCGCCCGGCCGGACCGGATTGCGGCGTACAGCTATGCCCACCTGCCGGAGCGCTTCAAGGCACAGCGACGTATCCACGCCGACGACCTGCCCAGCCCGGCGGCCAAGCTGCGCTTGTTGGCGCAGACAGTCGAGCGTCTGACCGCTGCCGGCTATCGCTACATCGGGATGGATCATTTCGCGCTGCCTGACGACGAGCTGTCGCGGGCGCTCGACAACGGTGGTCTGCAGCGCAACTTCCAGGGCTACAGCACCCACGCCCATTGCGACCTGATCGGCATCGGCATGAGTTCGATCGGTGAGATCGGCGATGTCTACGTGCAAAACCAGCGCGCCTTGCCGCTGTATCAGGACGCCCTCAAGCGCGGCGAGCTGGCGATCGACCGCGGCCTGGTCATGGACGAGGACGACCGTCTGCGGCGCTGCGTGATCTCGAAACTGATGTGCCAGGGCGTGCTCGATATCGGCACCATCGAGGAACGCTACCAGATCCGCTTCGGCCGCTACTTCGCCGCCTCACTGGCCCGACTGACCCCGCTGGTCGCCGACGGTCTGGTCAAGGTCAGCAACCGACAGATCGAAGTCACGCCCAGCGGTCGCTATCTGTTGCGCAGCATCGCGATGTGCTTCGACGCCTACCTGCACGGCGAGCGCGGCGACAATACACTGGAGGCGGTGCGGTACTCGAGGGTGATTTGACCGAGCGGGTTTGGTACGGGCCCGGATAGGCGTCTGATCCGGCCGATCCGGACTCGCCCGGACCGGGCAGCGGTTCGGTTCGGCCGATCCGGACGCCAGCGCGCTGTCGATGCGGCAGGTTTGGGGCAACCAACACGCCCCGGAGCCGCGATGTCCCGCACCCTGCTCGCAACCCTGCCCCTGCCGCCCGATGGTCGACGCGCCTTGCGCTG
Organism: Lysobacterales bacterium; assembly: GCA_036722245.1. Classification (GTDB taxonomy): domain Bacteria; phylum Pseudomonadota; class Gammaproteobacteria; order Xanthomonadales; family SZUA-5; genus JAWLAT01. Next base: position 73 of record DAIMJK010000073.1, on the reverse strand, counting down.
GCTGGGGTGGGGCCTGTTCGTAGTGATGTGTCTGGCCGTTGCCGGGCAGGCCTTCGTCTATCTGTGGCTTGCG
>DAIMJK010000072.1:0-12813 GCA_036722245.1 Lysobacterales bacterium | reverse complement strand
AAGTGGTCTGGTGCCAGGAAGAGCCGATGAACCAGGGTGCCTGGTTCCAGATCCGGCATCATCTGCAGGCCTGCATCGGGGTCCGGCACAGCCTTTACTATGCCGGCCGCGGGCGCTCACCCGCGCCGGCCTGCGGCAGCTTCCACATGCACCAGCGCGAGCAGAATGCCCTGGTCGAGCAGGCCCTGTTTGCTCCGCAGAGTGATGAACACGTTGCCGATTGAGTCTACTGGACGCGTGCCTGACGACGACCGCTTGCCCACAACTGCCTGATTCAAGTTCCTTGAGGACAATCCATGAGTATCGAAGTCAAAGTTCCGGTTCTGCCTGAATCGGTGTCCGACGCCACCATCGCCAGCTGGCACAAGAAACCTGGGGAGGAGGTCAAGCGGGATGAGAACCTGGTGGACCTGGAGACCGACAAGGTCGTGCTGGAGGTGCCGTCACCGGTCGACGGCGTGCTCAAGGAAATCCTGCGCCAGACCGGCGATACGGTTACCAGCGAAGAGTTGATCGCGGTAATTGAGGAGGGTGCCACGGCAGGCAGGTCTGATGCTGCCGCCAGCAAGTCCGACCCGGCAGCGAGCAAGTCCGAGGGCACCGCCAAGGCCTCCGATGCCAGTGGCGGCAAGTCCCAGGCCAGCGCCAGCGGTCAGGCTGCCGGCGAGCCAGGCCCGGCCGCGCGCCGGGTCATCGCCGAGCATGATCTGGACGCTGCCAGCATCGAAGGCAGCGGCCGTGGTGGCCGAATCACCAAGGAGGACGCGGTCAAGGCTGCGCAGCAGCCGGCGAAGGCGTCCAATGACCTGGCCAGGGTCACCGGCACCGCGCTGTCGACTCAGGGCCACCGGACCGAGCAACGAGTCACGATGACCCGTCTGCGCGCGCGCATTGCCGAGCGGATGATGCAGAGCAAGAACAGCACCGCGATGCTGACCTCGTTCAACGAGATCAACATGAAGCCTGTGATGGATGTACGCAAGAAGTACCTGGAGGCTTTTGAAAAGGCCCATGGCGTGCGGCTGGGCTTCATGAGCTTCTTCGTCCGCGCCTGTACTGAGGCGCTCAAGCTGCACCCGATCGTCAATGCCTCGGTCGATGGCGACGACATCATCTACCACGCCTATCAGGACATCGGCATCGCGGTGTCGACCGACAAGGGCTTGTTCGTGCCGGTGTTGCGCAACACCGACGCGATGGCGCTGGCCGATGTCGAGAAGACCATCGGCAAGTTCGCCAAGCAGGCTCGTGAGGGCGGGATCGGCATCGATGACCTGCAGGGCGGTACCTTTACGATCACCAATGGCGGAGTCTTCGGCTCGCTGTTTTCGACGCCGATCATCAATCCGCCGCAGAGCGCGATCCTGGGCATGCACGCGATCAAGGAGCGTGCCGTGGTTGAAGACGGTCAGGTCGTGTCGCGGCCGATGATGTACGTGGCGCTGAGCTACGACCATCGCATCATCGACGGCAAGGACGCGGTGTTGTTCCTGGTTGCGGTCAAGAATTTCCTTGAGGATCCAGTGAGGTTGTTGTTGCATCTCTAGTGCCAAGGGCTGAGAAGAGCAGGGCCCAGGGCACAGGGCCCGGAAGGGCAGGCTAGTAGGCGCGGGGTGAGGGCTCTTGATCTTTCTGGGCCCTGTGCCCTGTGCCTGGGCCCTTCCCTTTGTGACCTTTGAGGCCCGCACGACCTCGATGCGACCTAATCCGGACTAGGCCCGTCCACCATTCCCGCCTATACTCCGCGGCCTTGCGCTGCCCGGGAGGGGGTGGCGCTCTCCCTTTCTTCGTTCACCTCGCCTGGGGGGTTTGTCTGATGTTGGAACAGTATGGTCTGTGGATCGCGCTCGGATGCGCGATGCTCGCTGTGGTCTATGGGGCGATCTCGACCCAGTGGATCCTCAAACAACCGGCCGGCAATGCGCGCATGCAGGAAATCGCCGGTGCCATCCAGGAGGGCGCCCGCGCCTACCTGAACCGGCAGTACAGTACGATCGCGATCGTCGGTGTGGTGCTGTTCGTGATCCTCGGCTTCGTGCTGTCCTGGATCACCGCAATCGGCTTCCTGATCGGCGCGGTGCTGTCCGGTCTGGCCGGCTATATCGGCATGTTCGTATCGGTCCGCGCCAATGTGCGTACCGCCGAAGCGGCACGCAAGGGCATTTCCGCCGCGCTCGCGGTGGCCTTCCGCGGTGGCGCGATCACCGGCATGCTGGTGGTCGGCTTGGGCCTGCTCGGCGTGGCCGGCTTCTATGCCGTGCTGGATGCTCAGGATTACGCGATGGAGCAGATGCTCAACGCGCTGATCGGTCTGGCTTTCGGTTCCTCGCTGATCTCGATCTTCGCCCGTCTGGGCGGCGGTATCTTCACCAAGGGTGCCGACGTCGGTGCCGACCTGGTCGGCAAGGTCGAAGCCGGCATTCCGGAAGACGACCCGCGCAACCCGGCGGTCATCGCCGACAACGTCGGTGACAACGTCGGCGACTGCGCCGGCATGGCGGCCGATCTGTTCGAGACCTACGCGGTCACCGTCATCGCGACGATGCTGGTCGGCTCGATCTTCGCCACCACGGTTGGACCGAACGGCGTGCTCTATCCGCTGGTCCTTGGCGGTGCTTCGATCGTTGCCTCGATCATCGGTACCTTCTTCGTCAAGATCGGCGGCAGCGGCAAGATCATGCCGGCGCTGTACAAGGGCGTGGTGGTCTCCGGTGTCATTGCCGCGGCGCTGTTCTACCCGATCACGACCCAGCTGATGGGTGCCGAGGGGATGATTCCTGCAATCAACCTGTACGGCGCGGCGCTGGTCGGACTGCTGCTCACCGGTGCGATGGTCATCATCACCGAGTACTACACCGGCACCGAGTACGCGCCGGTCAAGCATGTGGCCTCGGCATCGACCACCGGTCATGCGACCAACATCATCGCCGGTCTGGGCATCTCCATGAAGTCCACCGCGCTGCCGGTGATTGCGGTCTGCATCTCGATCCTGGCCGCCTATGAGATGGCCGGTCTGTACGGCATCGCGATTGCCGCCACCGCCATGCTCAGCATGACCGGCATGATCGTGGCGCTGGACGCCTACGGCCCGATCACCGACAACGCCGGCGGTATCGCCGAGATGGCCGATCTGGACGCCGATGTGCGCAATGTCACCGACCCGCTTGATGCGGTTGGCAACACGACCAAGGCGGTCACCAAGGGCTATGCGATCGGTTCGGCCGGCCTGGCCGCGCTGGTGCTGTTTGCCGATTACACCCACAAGCTCGAGGCCTACGGCATCGAGACCACCTTCGATCTGTCTGATCCGGTGGTGCTGGTCGGTCTGCTGATCGGCGGCATGATTCCGTACCTGTTCGGCGCGATGGCGATGGAAGCGGTCGGCCGCGCCGCCGCCTCGGTCGTGAACGAGGTCCGCCGTCAGTTCCGCGACATCAAGGGCATCATGGAAGGCACCGGCAAGCCGGATTACTCGCGCGCGGTCGATCTGCTGACTCGCTCGGCGATCAAGGAAATGATCGTGCCCTCACTGCTGCCGGTGCTGCTGCCGGTCGTGGTCGCCTTCGGCTTCAACTGGCTGGTTGGCCCCGGTGCCGGCGTCAAGGCGCTCGGCGGTCTGCTGATCGGCACCATCGTCACCGGTCTGTTCGTCGCGATCTCGATGACCACCGGCGGCGGCGCCTGGGACAACGCCAAGAAGTACATCGAGGATGGTCATCACGGCGGCAAGGGTTCGGAGGCACACAAGGCCTCGGTCACCGGCGACACGGTTGGCGATCCGTACAAGGACACCGCTGGTCCGGCAATCAACCCATTGATCAAGATCATCAACATCGTCGCCCTGCTGATCATCCCGCTGATTGCCGGTTCCGGCGTCGGCTGATCGAGGATCGAACGGTATCAGCGAGCCGCAGAGTTCGCCTTGCGTGACTGGACCCCGCCTTGTGCGGGGTCTTTTTTTGCCTGGGGAGGGGTGAGGGCTGAGGGCTGAGGCTAGGGAATAGCCTTGCCGTTTTGAGGTGATCTTGTTGCTTCATGCTTACGATTGCAGCAAGACGCCTGGCCCGCGATTGATGCTTGACCCGGATGTTATTTATCCGGGTGAAAAGCCTCGGACCCAAGAGCGCCGGCCGCCTCGCGCATTGTGGAGCGGGGCGAAAATCGGATTGTGCGGGCGCGAGGAGCCGGCCTAGGTTGCGTCGGTGTAGCTCTTCTGGGCCCTGGGCCCTTGCTCTTCTGACCCCTCAGCCCTCAGCCCTGCTCTTGACCATATCCGCAACGCATTGTTGGCCGGCATCGGGATGTCTGCGTCCAGTCGCAGGCCATGGCGGCTGGCGAGGGAGTCGAGGTCTGCGGTGTCGCGGATACCGCGCTCGGGGTCTTCGCTGCGCAGGCTCTGGTCGAAGCTGCGGTTGCCTTCGCTGGTGGGCTGGCCGTTGCGATGAAAAGGGCCGTAGATCAGCAGCTTGCCGCCCGGCTTCAGTGCTCGCGCCGCGCCGGCATAGAACTGCTCGACGTCAGCCCAGCGCATGATGTGCAATGTGTTTGCGCTGTAGACGGCGTCGAACTGGCGTGTCGGCCACGGCCCGATGGCCACATCCAGCTCGATCGGCTGGCTCAGGTTCGGCAGTTGCGCTTGCTGCACACGCTGTGCGATGGCTGGCAGCGTGGCGGCAACATCGCTGCACTGCCATTGCAGGCTCGGCAGTGCGGCAGCGAAGTGCAGCGCGTGCTGGCCGGTTCCGCTGCCGATCTCCAGCACGGACTGCTCACCTGGCAACTCGGCCCTCAGCACCGCCAGCAGCGGCGCTGCGTTGCGCGCCGCGGCGGCTGCGAAGGAAGGCTCGCCCGACTCCGGCTGCACGGACTCTGGCCGCGCACGGGCGGGGTCGAGCAGGTCGCGCTGGTCCAGCACGCCAAGGATCCGCTGCAGCGACTGCTGCGGCGTCTGACGGGCATCCAGATGCAGGAACGCAGGACCGCTGAGCGCGGTGAATATCGCTCTGGCGCGCTGCAGATTGTCCAGCCGCTCGAAGGCGTCGACCTGCTCACCGCGCAGACCAATTCGAGTCAGTGCAGCTTCGGGCGGCAGATCGAGCACCACAACCAGATGGGGTTGCGGGGCGAAGCGCTCGTTGACCGCGATCAGATGCGCTGGATCCAGCCCGGCCGCGCCCTGGTAGGCGGCCGTCGAGTGATAGTAGCGGTCGAGCAGGACTGCTTCGCCGCGGGCCAGCGCCGGCAGCACGAGCTGGCTCAGATGGCGCTTTCGATCCGCAATCAGCAGGGCCAGTTCCTGCTCCGGGCTGAGCCGCTGTTGCGCCCGCGCCGCTGTGCGCAGCTTGCTGCCTTCGGGCCCGTCGGTGGGCTCACGCGACAAGCTGACGACCCATCCACGCTGCTGCAGGGCGTCCGCCAGCAGCCCTTGCAAGGTCGACTTGCCGCTGCCGTCGATGCCTTCGAGCGAGAGCAGCAGACCGGCAAAGGGCTGAATCGGCATGATCGTCCGGGGTTGCGAGTGGCCGCGAAGCATAGCCCAGCGGCGCCAGGGCGGCACTGCAGGCATAATGCATGGTCCTGCCTCAAGTTTCGTCTACCTACGCATGGCCTATCGCCTCGGTCCCTACCACTTTGATCCAGGTGTCGTACTTGCGCCGATGGCGGGCGTGACCGACCGACCCTTCCGCCAACTCTGTCGCCGCCTGGGTGCGGATCTGGTCGTGGGCGAGATGGTGTCGTCGGATCTGGCGCTGTATCACACCGCCAAGACTCGCCGCCGGCTGGATCATCAGGGTGAGCCCGAGCCGATCGTGGTCCAGATTGCGGGTTATGAACCCCGGATGCTCGCCGAGGCTGCGCGCTTCAATGTCGATCATGGGGCGCAGGTAATCGACATCAACATGGGTTGCCCGGCAAAGAAGGTCTGCAAGGTGGATGCGGGCTCGGCGCTGCTGCGCGACGAAGCGCTGGTGGGGCGGATCCTGGAGGCGGTCGTCGCTGCGGTCGATGTGCCGGTGACGCTGAAGTTCCGCACTGGCTGGTGTCGCGCGGTGCGCAATGGGGAACGGATCGCGCGGATCGCCGAGGCCGCCGGGATCCAGGCGTTGGCGGTCCATGGTCGCACCCGTGAGGACAAGTATGAAGGCGAGGCCGACGTGGCGCTGGCCGAGTACGTCACGATTACCGCGATCAAGGCGGCGGTGGCGATTCCGGTGCTGGCCAACGGCGATATCGACAGTCCGCACAAGGCGCTCGCGGTGCTGCGTCAGACGGGCTGCGATGGGGTAATGATCGGGCGCGCGGCACAGGGCCGGCCGTGGTTGTGTGGTCAGATCGCCCACTATCTCAAGCACCGGTGCTTGCTGCCCGATCCCTCGCGTGATCAGATCGGGCAATGGCTGCTCGAGCATCTGGATGCGCTGCACGAGTTCTACGGTGAGGCCCTTGGGACGCGGGTTGCGCGCAAGCACCTGTCGTGGGTGCTGCAGCGGGAAGCGGGCGGGGATCAAGCCTGGCGCGAGCTTGCGCGGGTGGATTGCGCGCGGCGTCAGCGCGAGCAGGTGAAGCGATTTTTCGACCGCCCGATGGCGCTGGCGGCATGAGCCTTGCTGAGGTCTGGCTGACTGCACGGGAAAGCTCTCCGTCGCGATGACCGTCAAACCATCATCGGCTCGGCTACTATGGCGCCCGGCGCCGGCCTTGGCCCTGAAGGAGACAAGTCATTCCAGTCCGCACCTCCTGGCGCCGTGCGCGCATCGCGGTTCGAAAGATGCTCAAGGCGCGTGCGACGCCGCATGATATCGCCCTGGGCTTCGCCGTCGGGAGCTTCTGGTGCATTCTGCCGACGCCCGGACTGTCGATCCTGCTGGCCTTTGCAACTGCCGGTTTGATACGGATGAGCCGGCTCAGTCTGGTTGCCAGCGTGGTGGTCTGGAATCCGCTGTTCGTGTTGCCGATCTACCCGACTCTGGCCCTGCCGCTGGGTCAGTTGCTGCTCGATGGCGGCGATCAGACCGAGTTCAAGATCGAGATCCTCAATACCGTGGCGCGCCTGGGCGGCAAACTGCTGGTTGGATCGGTGATCGTCTCGATCATTGTCTCACTGGTCGCCTACTTCCTGATCCGTCGCGCCGCGGAGATTTATCAGAAGCGCAAGGCGGCCGCGAAGGAGCGTCGCCTGCAGGCGCGGCTGGAGTCGCAGACCCGGGCGCCGCCATATGAGGATGCCGAACCCTGTGCGCTGCCGGTGCTGGATGATGACGATGCGCCTGACCCCACCAAGGCGCCTTGATGGAAATCATCGAACGAGTGCAGCGCTGCACCGACTGGCGCGCGCAATCTGTCAGCCGGTGCGCTGGGAACCGTAGGCGCGCAGCCGGCGATAGCGCTGTTCGACCAGTTCCTTGCCGTCCAGCGCAGCCAGATCATCAAGGTGCTTCAGCAGCGCCTGCTTGATTCGCTCGGCCGCACTGGCCGGATCGCGATGCGCGCCACCGGCTGGCTCAGCGATGATCTCGTCGATCAGTCCCAGATCCTTCAGGCGGGCCGAAGTGATGCCCAGGGCCTCGGCCGCTTCACGCGCGCGCTCGGCGCTTTTCCAAAGTATCGACGCACAGCCTTCTGGCGAGATCACCGAATAGATCGCGTATTCCAGCATCAGGCTGCGGTCACCAACCCCGATCGCCAACGCGCCCCCTGAGCCGCCCTCACCAATCACGGTGCACACAATCGGTACCCGTAGCCGGCTCATCAGAGCCAGGTTGGTCGCGATCGCCTCGGACTGACCACGCTCTTCGGCACCGACGCCCGGATAGGCGCCCGGCGTATCGATGAAACTGACGATCGGTAGTCGAAAGCGCTCGGCCAGTTCCATCAGGCGCTTGGCTTTGCGATAGCCCTCGGGCCGGGGCATGCCGAAGTTGCGCTTGACCTTCTGGCGGGTGTCGCGGCCCTTTTCCTGCGCCAGCACGAGCACCGCGCGGCCCTGCAGTCGACCCAGTCCGCCGATGATCGCGGCATCCTCGGCATACGCCCGGTCCCCGGCAAGCTCTTGAAATTCGTCGAATATCATCGGCAGATAGTCAACTGCATGCGGGCGCTGCGGATGCCTGGCGAGTTGCGCGATCTGCCATGGCGAGAGATGCGCGAAGATCTGCTCGGTCTTGGCCCGGCACTTGTCCTTCAGACGTGAGATTTCCTCGTCGATGTTCATCGCCTGGCCATGGCTGGCATGGCGCAATTCCTGGATCTTGGCCTCCAGTTCGGCAATGGGTTGTTCGAAATCGAGAAAATTCGGATTCATGATCAAGAGCAGAGCGTGAGGCCGCGGAGTATAGCTCCATCGGCGGAGGCCCAGTGTGGGGCGGGCTGGGTTGCTGGTTGGGGTACGGGACGATCTGCTGCAGTGATGTGAATTCGGGGTCGGGGTCGGGGTCGGAATCGGAATCGGAATCGAGGCAACAGCCAAAAGGTTGTGGCCACAAACGACTAGCGGTGCACCGGGCAGCCAACGAGGACGTCGGGGGGAGTACCGCCGTACTCGACCGGATCGCGCCAACGGAGGGGCGGCGGGGCCGCATGGTTGGAAAGGAGCTGCGCCGAAAAGAATCGATACCGATTCCGACCCCGACCCCGACCCCGACCCCGAGGTGAACTCCCTGGCGGAAAGTTATGCCGCAACAGTTGCCCTGCCCATCGCCTGCCGCTAACGTGTGCACCCATGAACCCGACCTCCCAGGCAACGCCCAGCGATACCGAACTGAAGGACTTCGAGCGGTCACTGGACGAGCTCGAGCAGTTGGTGGCACGTCTGGAAGACGGCAATCTCAGTCTGGAGGAGACGCTGAGTGAGTTCGAGCGTGGTATGCGCCTGCACGGGCATTGCCAGCAGGCCCTGGATGCGGCCCAGCAACGGATCGAGTTGATGCTCAAGGGCAGTGACTATCAGAAGTCGGTGCCCTTCGACGCCGAGACGCCTTAGCTCGTGCCGCTACCCTCGTTGGAAGAACTGGCCGAACGGGCAGAGCAGGCGCTTGCCGTTGCGCTGCCGTCTGCCTTGGCGTCACCGGCGCGTCTGCATGCAGCCATGCGTTATGCGGTGCTGGGGGGCGGCAAGCGGATGCGCCCCTTGCTCGTCTACGCCACCGGTTCGGCATTGAACCTGCCACTGGAAAGAGTGGATCCAGCCGCCTGCGCGGTGGAGATCATTCACGCCTACTCGCTGGTGCACGATGATCTGCCCGCCATGGACGACGATGACCTGCGTCGCGGTCAACCGACCTGCCACAGGGTCTATGGGGAGGCTATGGCCATCCTGGCCGGGGATGCGCTGCAGGCGCTGGCCTTTGAGTTGCTCGCCAGCGCTGATGGTCAGGAGGGCATCGCAGACGCCTATCGCATCGCGATGCTGCGTACTCTGGGCGCCGCCTGCGGGCCCGCCGGAATGGCCGGTGGTCAAGCCTTTGATCTGGAGGCGGTGGGTCGAAGGCCAAGCCTCGCAGAGCTTGAGCAGATGCACCGTTACAAGACCGGCGCGCTGATCCTGGCATCGGTGCAACTCGGGGCACTGGCAGCGGAAATCGACGCCGGGCCCATCTGGGACGCGCTCACCCGCTACGGGCTGGAGCTGGGTCTGGCCTTCCAGATTCACGATGATGTCCTCGACGTACTTACCGACACCCAGACCCTGGGCAAGCAACAGGGTGCGGACCAGGCCCGTGGCAAGCCGACCTATCCGGCGATCATCGGCCTGGCCGAATCCCAGCGACTGGCGCAGCAACACATGCGGGCGGCAATCGATGCACTGCGACCATTGGGCGAGTCGGGCTCGCTACTGGAAAAACTGGCGCGCTATACGGTGGAGCGGCAACACTGAGCGTGGCGAGATCCCCTCGCGGTCGGCATCGGTATTGGAATCAACCCGTTACCGGCGTACCCGAGGACCTCCCCGCAAAGTGTTTAGCCACGCCGGCTCAGCTTCGTCATAGCCACGATCCGTTCGAGTACGGCGGTATGCTCAGCGAAAGCTCGATGGCTGTCCGGTACACGTCGTGTCGTTCCTGAACAACTCTTGATTCCGATTCCGATCTCGCACCCTCAGCCCTCAGCCCTCAGCCCTCAGCCCTCAGCCCTCAGCCCCGTGCTATCATTGTCCGTTTTGATCAGACCCCCAGTGCATGAAGCGCATCCGTAATTTTTCCATCATTGCCCATGTCGATCATGGCAAGTCGACGCTGGCGGATCGGCTGATCCAGCTGTGCGGAGGCTTGCAGGCGCGCGAGATGGAGGCGCAGGTGCTGGACTCCAATCCGATCGAGCGCGAGCGCGGTATCACGATCAAGGCGCAAAGCGTCTCCTTGCCCTACAAGGCCGCCGACGGCCACATTTACGAGCTCAACTTCATCGACACGCCCGGACACGTTGACTTCTCCTATGAGGTGTCGCGTTCGCTGGCGGCCTGCGAGGGTGCGCTGCTGGTGGTCGATGCAGCGCAGGGCGTCGAGGCACAGAGTGTGGCGAACTGCTACACGGCGGTCGAGCAGGGGCTGGAGGTGGTGCCGATCCTGAACAAGATCGATCTGCCGCAGGCCGACTGCGACAAGGTGCGCAAGGAGATCGAGGACATCATCGGGATCGATGCCCACGCGGCGCTGGAGATCAGCGCCAAGACCGGACTGGGTGTCGAGGACGTGCTCGAAGCGATCGTCGCTCGGATCCCGCCGCCGGCACCGTCCGGTCCGGACAGTCTGCGCGCGCTGATCATCGATTCCTGGTTTGACAACTATCTGGGCGTGGTTTCGTTGATCCGGGTCATCGATGGTGAGGTGCGCAAGGGCGACAAGATACTCTTCATGTCGACCGGGCGGACCTGGCAAGTCGAGCAGGTCGGCGTGTTTACCCCCAAGCGCACGGTCAGGGACTCACTGGCTGCCGGTCAGGTCGGCTTCCTGTGTGCCTCGGTCAAGGACATTCACGGTGCACCGGTCGGGGACACTCTGACCCATGCCGCGCGCCCGGCCAGTGCCGCGCTGCCCGGTTTCCAGCAAGTGAAGCCACGCGTGTTCGCCGGGCTGTTCCCGGTTTCCGCGGATGACTTCACGGCGCTGCGCGAGGCGCTCGAAAAGTTGCGTCTGAATGATGCTTCGCTGCAATTCGAGCCGGAAAGCTCCGAAGCGATGGGCTTCGGCTTTCGCTGCGGTTTCCTGGGCATGCTGCACATGGAAATCATCCAGGAGCGGCTGGAGCGGGAATACAATCTGGACCTGATCTCGACCGCGCCAACGGTGATCTATCAGGTCCAGTTGCGCGACGGCACGACCATGGAACTGGACAACCCGTCCAAGCTGCCGTCGCCCAACCTGATCGAGGCGGTCTGCGAGCCGATCATCGAAGCCACGATCCTGCTGCCGCCGGACTACATCGGGCCGGTGATCAAGCTGTGCGAGGACAAGCGTGGCGCGCAGAAGTCGATCCAGTACATGGGCTCGCAGGTGCAGATCCGCTACGAACTGCCGATGAGTGAGGTCGTGCTCGATTTCTTCGATCGACTCAAGTCCTGCAGTCGTGGCTTTGCCTCCTTCGACTATCAGTTGGTCCGCTTCGAGGCGGGCCCCTTCGTGCGGCTCGATACGCTGATCAACGGCGACAGGGTGGATGCGCTATCCTTGATCGTGCACCGTCAGCAGGGGGAACGAAAGGGTCGCGAACTGGTCGAACGCATGCGGGAATTGATCCCGCGGCAGATGTTCGACGTGGCGATCCAGGCCGCGGTAGGGGGGCAGATCATCGCGCGCTCGACGGTCAAGGCGTTGCGCAAGAATGTCCTGGCCAAATGCTACGGTGGCGATGTCAGCCGCAAGCGCAAGTTGCTGGAAAAGCAGAAGGCGGGCAAGAAGCGGATGAAGCAGGTCGGTCGGGTCGAGATTCCGCAGGAAGCTTTCCTGGCGGTGCTGCAGGTGGACGAGCGTTGATGACGGCCGACGGCCACACAGGGTGATGGAAAGGAAGCCATGAACATTGATTTTGCGCTGATTCTGGTGCTCCTGTCGGCCGTCACCGGGCTGGTCTGGCTGTTCGATGTGTTGTTTCTGAAGAAGCGGCGGCAGGCAGACCGGATATCCGAAGGCGACGTCGAAGCGCGTGAGCCTGCCGTGGTGGAGTACTCCAAGTCATTCTTTCCGGTGTTGTTCGTCATCCTGCTGATCCGGTCGTTCCTGGTGGAGCCCTTCACGATCCCTTCGGCATCGATGGTTCCCAGCCTGCTGATTGGCGATTTCATTCTGGTCAACAAGTTTGCCTATGGCCTGCGGCTGCCGGTGGCCAACACCAAGATCCTCGATCTGGGTGAACCCGAGCGTGGCGACGTGGTCGTCTTCCGCTATCCCTTGAACGAGAAGCAGAATTACGTCAAGCGCCTGATCGGCCTGCCCGGGGACGAGATCCGCTACGAGCAGCACATGATCTACGTCAACGGCCAGCCAGCGGCGCAACGCTCGGTCGGGCGCTACGTTGGCCAGGGCAGCAATGCCGAGGCTACCGGCGCGGAGCTGCGAATCGAGAATCTGGCCGGGATCGAGCATCAGATCCTGACCATCAGCGGTCGCGCCCGGGGCGGCGCGAGTTGGATCGTGCCGGAAGGGCAGTTTTTTGTGATGGGCGACAATCGTGACAATAGCCAGGACAGCCGCGCCTGGGGTATGGTTCCGGAGCAGAACCTGGTCGGCCGGGCGTTCTTTGTCTGGATGCACTGGGATTGGAAACTGCCGGGTTTCGTGTCCTGGCGGCGACTTGGGACGACAGTGGAGTAGGGCGATG
>DAIMJK010000071.1:0-12824 GCA_036722245.1 Lysobacterales bacterium | reverse complement strand
GTCCTTGAGCGAGCGAAACAGCGCCGCCATCAGCATCAGCAGCAGGATCAGCGCAATGGCGAAGTTGCCACCCATCGTCACCATCGCCCTGGCCAGCGAGTCGGCGCTGCCGCCGTAGCGCAGACTGCCGTCGATCGGCAGCAATTCGCGTAGCGCCGGCTCCACCTGCGTCCGCACGACGTCCATCGCATCTTCCAGCGACATGTGCTCGGGCGGTGCAACGCCAAGCGTGATCGTGCGTCGACCATCCACCCGGCGCAGGCTCGATGGGCCCACTGCGTGCTCGAAGGCGACCAGATCACCCAGCGGTACGACCGCCCCACCGGGGGTGGCCACCGGTGCGCGCGCCAGCGCCTCGGGGCCGTCCCAGCCATCGGCACGCAGCAGCACATCGAGCCGGTGCTCACCGTCGAAGTGCTCGCCCAGCCAGACGCCCGCACCGAAGGCACGGATGACCTGGGCCACATCGCTGCGGTTCCAGCCCACCTCCGACAGCCGCCGGTCGTCCGGCCGCACGCGGATCTCCGGTGCGGCGAATTCGGGCGGCGGGAAGGCGTTGACGACCGCGTCGGGGAAGGACTCGGTCAACAGCCGCTGGCCCTCGCGGGCGGTCTCGGCCAGTGCATCCACATCTCGCGACTGCAGATGGATCTCGATCGAGCGATCGTTCGCCATGCCGCCAAACAGATTGCCCTGGGCAGCGAAGGCCCGCACATCCGGAAAGCCGCTGATGACCTCGTTGCGGACGATCTGTTCGAGTTCCTTCACCCGGCTCTGATCCAGGGCCCGAATGCCCAGGGTGCCTCCGCCGGGCCAGCCGAGCACGTAAAAATTGCGCAGCGCCGGTTCCCTGTCGCCGTCCATGTAGGGCCGCAGACGCTCCATCATCGGCTGGAAGATTTCGCGCTCGGCCAGTTCCGGGGGCAGTCCCGGCGGTGGATTGACGAAGACATCGATGGCATCGCGCTTGACCGGGGGCAGATAGTCCAGGCTCGGCAACAGCGCCCAGCTCAGCAGCGCAGCACCGCCGATCAGGCCGACTGCCCAGCTCCAGCGCCGACGCGGTGTCGCGGTCAGCCGCATCACGCTCTCGACCAGCTTCGCCGTCGGCAGGTCCGCTTCGCTGCGCGATCCGACGTCCCTGAGCAGTTTCCGGGCCGCGGTCGGCAGCACGGTCAGCGCGACCAGCATCGAGATCGCCACCGCGATCGCAATGGTCAGGGCCAGATCGGAGAACAGCTGTCCTTCGACGCCCTCCAGGAACAGCACCGGGACGAAGATCGCCACTGTCGTCGCGGTCGAGGCGAGCAGTGCCCCGCGGACCCGATCGGCCGCCGCCAGCGCCGCCTGCAGCGGTCCCAAACCGGCCTCGCGGCGTGCCACGATGGCCTCGGCGACGACGATTGCCGCATCCAGCACCATGCCGACCGCAAAGGCGAGGCCAGCCAGCGAGATGGCGTTCAAGGATCGCCCGGTCAGCGCCAGCACCAGCAGCGTGGCGGCAAGCGAAATCGGTATCGCCAGCGCGATCACCAGCGTGGCGCGCGCATCACGCAGAAAGCCCCACAGCGCCAGTACCGCCAGCAGCACTCCCAGGCCCAGATTGCCGGTCAGCAGATTGACCGCCCGCAGGATGAACACCGAGGGGTCGAAGGACTGCGCCATCGCCAGCCCATTGGCCTGCAGCGGGCCCGCATTGAGCTCGGCCGCGACCCGCTTGACCTCGGTCAGCGTCGCCAGCACGTTGGCGCCGCTCTGGCGGTCCAGGCGAATGCCCATTGCCGGATTGTTGTTCTGATAGGCGAAATTGGTTCGTTCGCCGCGGGCGACGATGACCTGTGCCACATCGCGCAGCCGCACCGGCCGACCGTCACGCCAGTGGATCACCGTTTCGCCCAGTTCCTCGGGCGAGTAACGGCCGACAAAGCGCAGCGCATACTGGCGCCGGCCAAAGGCGAGCGAACCGCCGGAAACGTCATTGGCCCGACCGACCCGAGTGATCAGATCGGTCACCGGCACCCCCAGCGCGGCGGCGCGCTCGGGATCGATCAGGATCTGCAGTTCTTCCTGGCTGCTGGCCCCGCCATTGGCGTTGACCGCCACCGAGGACACGCCGGGCACAGCCTCGAAGGCTGGCTTGACCAGTTCCTCGACCAGTTGCTGGTAGTCCTCGACGCTTCCGGGTGTGCCCGGCAGTTGCTGCACGAAGAACCAGGTCAGGGTCTGGTTCGCGCCACCACCCCCAAAACCGCCGCCCAGACTGACCACCGGCGGATTGGCGTCGGCCGGCAGTGGCGGCACCCGTTGCAGCCGGCTGATCACTTCCAGCAAGGTGGCCTGCATGTCGGTGCCCAGCGCCAGCTCCAGCCGGACGAAGGCCATGCCCTGATTGGCGGTGCCCTCGATTTGCTCCAGTCCGGGCAGGCCCTGCAAGACGTCTTCCTGCGGTTTGAGGATCTCGCTTTCCACCTCGTGTGGCGACGATGCCCGCCAGGACGTCATCACCGACATCTGCGGCCGCTCGATGTCCGGAAACAGCTGCACCGGCAGCCGGCCCAGGCTGACCAGCCCGAGCAGCAGCACGATGGCCACGGCCACCGCCACCGCGGCCGGATTGCGGACGGAGCTTTCGGTCAGTGACAAGGCGGCCTCCTGCAGCGTTTCAAATACAGGAGCGCATCTGACTGCGAAGCGTCGCAGCGCACGTGTGCCGGAAGTTTGCAAATCGCAGGAAACTGGCCGCCGTGCGACGAGGCGACGGCGGGCTGCGGTGAGGCGTGAGGCAAACTGAGACTGCGGCAGCCTTGGATGGAGACATTGGCCTGAAGAGCTGAAGAGCTGAAGAGCTGAAGTGCCGAAGAGCGATTGACCACAAAGGACACGAAGGACACGAAGGAGAGCAAAGCGGAAGAGCCTGGTTTGCTCTTGCAACACCGCCTGCTTGTTCAGGAATCGTTGGTACCCGGCGGGGTCTCTAGGCTCAGAGCTCTTCCTTTGTGTCCTTCGTGTCCTTTGTGGTGACTTGCTCTTTTTGCTCTTGTGTCTCGCCTACAGTTTCGAAGCGGCTCGCACCTGCTGAGCGCTGGTCGGGCGCAATGCCGTGCGATAGGTGGTAAAAAGTCGGTCTCCACGGCGCCACACCGGCCGTATGTAATGAAGGCCATGCTGATGTCCGCACTTCGTCGAATCCGCTTCTACTGGGCAGTCCTGCTATGGGCCGGCACCGCCCTGGCCGCCACGCCCGCCAGCGTGCCCTTTGCCGATCAGATCAAGGCGGCTGAAGGCTTGCCGGCCAAGCATTTCAAGGCCCTGGACATGGATCGCCTCGCCCGCGAAGATGCCCTCGACGACGCCATCGACGGCATACCGCGGCGGTTTGCGATCGCCCACAAGGTCGACTACACGCCCGCCAATTCCGGCAGCTGGAGCATCCAGGCCGACGGCAGCGAGCTGTGGCAACTGCGAATCCGCGCCGATGGCGCGGTCCATCTGAACTTCGGTTTCGAGCGTTTCGCCGTGCCGGCCGGGGCGCAGCTCTGGATCTTTGCCATGGACGGCAAGGACGCGCTGGGTCCCTACGGTCGCGACCAGATGCTCGACCATGGCCAGTTGTGGACACCGGTGCTGGCGACCGAGGACGCCTTGCTGCAATTGCGCGTTCCGGCTGGGGCGCGCGAGGCCCTCGCTCTTCATCTTACCCACGTAGGCCATGGCTACCGCGGTTTCGGCCATCGATCCAACGCCTGCAAGTCCGGTTCCTGCAACACCGATGTGGCCTGTCTGGGTGCGGACGATCCGTGGAACGACCCGGTCCGTTCGGTCGGCGCCTACACGGTCCGCGGCACCAGTACCTGCAGCGGTTCATTGGTCAACAATACGGCCGGCGACAAGCGCATGTTGTTTGCCACCGCGACCCACTGCCGCGTCGGCGACGACGCCGATGCCGCCAGCATGGTGGTCTACTGGCGCTATGAATCACCCACCTGCCGCACACCGGGCTCGTCGGCGAGCGGAATCGCCCTGCCCAAACCGGCTGATCGCACCACGCCGGGGTTGCGTTTTCTCGCCGCCACGCCCGACCCCTTCTTCGATGCTTCGCCTGTTGCAAGCGACAACTCGGACTTCACCCTGGTCGAGTTGGCCACCCCGGCGGCCGACAACGAGTTTGATCTGTACTGGTCGGGCTGGGATCGCCGACCGCCACCGGCCGCTTGCGCCGCGCCGGCCGACCCCACCAGTACGAGCGGATTGTGCGCATCAATCCACCATCCCGGTGTGGATGAAAAGCGCATCACCTTCGTCGAAAGCCCGATGCCCGTGGGCAGCATCGACGCAGCCAGCGGGGTCCATTTCACCGCCAACTGGGATCCCACCCCACCGTTGCTGCCAGGCATCATCGACTTCAGTGGGACTCTCCCGCCGAGCGTGACCGAGCGTGGCTCGTCCGGATCACCGCTGTACAACGCCGATCGGCGCCTGGTCGGGGTGCTCTCCGGCGGAGCTTCGTTCTGCGGCGCCGGTCCGGCAGACCTGAACGACGAATACGGCGGCCTGTTTCACGCCTGGGAGGGCTTGGGCACGACCGATACGCGCATGCGCGATCACCTTGATCCGCTTGGCCAGAACCCGCTGTTTATCGACGGTGTCTCCGGTTGCGAGGCCCCGGCGGTCACGTTGGCAATCAGCGGTGAACCGGGCGCCTTTGGCGCGGGTGAGGAAGTGGTGTTGCGCGCGATCGTCGACGGTGGCCTGGCACCCTACGAGTATCGCTGGGATGTCGACGGTGATGGTGTGTTCGACCGCAGCGCGATCGGGCTGGACAGCCTGAGCACGCGCTATCCAGTCAGTGGTCGGTACAACGTCCGTCTGCGCGTGATCGACGCGACCGGTTGTGGTCGCACGACCGGAGTGACGGTGGATGTGGCCGGTCCGGAACTGGTCGGCAACTTCGGCACGCCGGTGCAGTTGTGCGGCAATGGCGACAACCAGGTCGATCCGGGTGAACGCTGGCGGCTGCCATTGCAACTGGACAACAACGGGACGAATGCGGCCGGGATTCGCGCATTGATCGGCAAGGAGGCATTGGGCGCGGCAACTCAGGGCGGGCCGGATGCCTTTGGCTACACCTTCCAGGACAGTTCCAGCCCGGTGTGTGGCTATCAGTTCATCGATCTGGATCCGCTGACCGAGGCGCTGGAACTGGTGCCGGCCGGCCAGGGCTTTCCGGCCGCCGATGACGGACGCAGCGTGTTCCTGGCGCTGGGGGACTTCGCTTTCGAGGCCTATGGTCAGCTGATCGAGACGGTTTCGCTGGGAACCAACGGCTACCTCAGTGCCGACCCGGCAGCTACCGGAGGAGATTTTGGCAGCTCCTGCGGCGTCGATCCGGACAGCGATGCCGGCGCATTCCGCCTCAACGTGCTGCATGACGACCTGATCACCGCCGGCGGCTTGCGCGCGCAGACCTTCGATGTCTGTCCGCGTCCGGCCGACGTGGGATCATCCGACCAGCGCTGCGTCGTGTTCCAGTGGAGCGGCATGGGTGGTTTCCAGTCCGGCGGCACGCCCGATGGCAATATCGACTTTCAGGCAGTGGTCTACCCGGACAGCCGCGAAATCGTCTACCAGTACCGCGACAATCTGAACGACAACAATGCCGACGCCGATATCAGTCTGTACCGCGGTCCGGGATCGCCCCGGCTGACATACAGCTGCAACAACGCGGTGCCCCTGGCCGAACGCGCGGTGTGCTTTTTCCATCCCGCCGATCAGCCCAATGCGGCCGAGCTGGACGCACTGCGCCTGCTGACACCTGTGGCAGGAATGAGTTCGATCGGCGCCGCTCAGCTGGCTACGGTAGATGTCGACTTCGAGCTGTCGCCCGATGCGGCCTGCGGCGCCCGCTACCAGTTGGTGCACCGCGGCAGCACCTTCGATGGCGGCTTCGCGCCCAGCAATGCGCGTTTCGAGCTGACGCTGGCCGACGGCGAGCAGTGCAAGGTCGTCACCGATTGCGGCAGCGAAGTCAGCGCGAATCTGGACCTGAACGATGGCGCCTTCTTTGCCGCCGATCGCCCCGGCAACGGGCTGGTTTCGCATGTCATTCCGCGCGCTGATCCCGAGTTGCCGCCGCAGTTCTTCGGCATGTGGTTCAGCGGCGAGACGAATCGGCAAAGCGCATGGCTGGTGGTACAGGGCGATCTGGTCGAGAACCAGGTCCGGGCACCGATCCTGCGCTTCGTGCGTGACATGAGCAGCCCGGACTGGTCGGTCAGCTCATCGGTGGTCGGTCAGGCCGAAGTGACGCTGCTGGACGCCAACCGAGTCGCCTTCGGCTGGCGCCTCGGTGAGCAATGGCATGGCGAGATCCTCGACAATCTGTTCGTGACCAACGGCGCCGAGCCGGGCATGCCTGATCGCACCGGCGCCTGGTTCTGGCCGCCGGAGTCCGGCTGGGGCCTGACCGTGGACAGCTTCCGCCAGAACAACGTCGAGCAGGATTTCACGTTGGTCTATCTGTACGACGATGATGGCCAGCCGCGCTGGACCCTGACCCAGGAGCCCGTTGCCGACACCGGCCTGCTCCCGGTGCTGATGGCTGAAGTACACTGTCCGGGCTGTCCGTGGCTGGATATCAACCCGACCCTGCAGGTGGTCGGCAGCCTGCAGCGCCGCTACGATTCGCCGACGCAGGGCAATCTGAGCATGGATGTGGTATTTCCCGCACCGCTGCCTGGAAGCTGGCAGCGCTCGGACGTACCGATCATCATTCTCAGCCAGCCGCGACCGTGATCGGAACTAACCCTTACCCGCTGGAGTGCTCATGTCGGCCCTGGATCTGATACTGCTGCGCCACGCCCATGCCGAAGGCGACAGCCCGAGTGGCCGCGATTACGACCGACCCCTGTCGAGCCACGGCCTGAAGCAGGCCGAAGCAGCTGGGGAATGGTTACGCGAAAAGCAGATCGAGCCTCGGCAGATCGTCTGTTCACCGGCCCGCCGCACCGAACAGACCCTGTCAGTGGTCGCCGGCGCCCTGGGCAGCCCGCCGATCCGCTTCGAGCCGCGCGTCTACGAAGCCACGCCCGGCGATCTGCTGAAGATCCTCGAACCCTTTCGCGGTGCCGGCAGCGTCCTGCTGGTCGGTCACAACCCGGGCCTGGAAGGTCTGGTCGCGCTGCTCGCCACCGGCCGCCTCGGTGGCCATCGTGGCATGCCCACCTCGGCCATCGCCCGGCTGCAGGTCGAGGCCGATACACCGCTGGAACCGGGCATGGCGACGCTGGGGGATTTGTGGTGGCCCTGAAGAGCAGGGCCCAGGGCTGAGGGCCCAGACCCAGGCAAAGGGCCCGATGGCCGCGTCGCCAACGGAGCAAGAGTTCCTGCGTGCGCAGCTTCAGCCGCGCAGTTCAGGATCGCAGTAGCGCGGTCCCGGCGCGCGTACCGCCACGGCTTTCGCGCCGAGCCCTTTCGCGCCGGTGGCCGCGTCGACAACGGAGCAGATTTGGGCGCTTCCAATGACCAACACCATCCTCCGCGCCATGCGCCCCCCGTTCCTGCTCCTCGCGCTCGTCGTCGTCCTGCTTGGCCATGCCGTGGCGATCCTGGCCGGCACCACCCCCATGGCGCTCAACAGCGCACTGGTCATCCTCGGCGGCATCACCGCGCATGCTTGCGTCAACTTGCTCAACGAATACCACGACGCCCGCTCCGGGCTCGACGAACACACCCGGCGCACGCCCTTCAGCGGCGGCAGCGGGGCACTGCAGGCCCGGCCCGACGCGCTGGCCGCGGTCTGGTGGACCGCCATCGCGGCGCTGGCGGTCACGCTGGCCATTGGCGTCTACTTCCTGTGGTTGCGCGGCTGGGCCATGTTGCCGCTGGGTATCGGCGGTGTGCTGCTGGTGCTCAGCTACACCCCATGGCTCAACCGCTCGGCCTTCCTTTGCCTCATTGCGCCCGGATTGGGTTTCGGGCCGGTGATGGTGCTGGGGACTGAACTGGCGCTGTCCGGGCAGATCAGTCGAGCCGGCATCTGGGCCAGCCTGCTGCCGTTCTACCTGGTCAACAATCTGTTGCTGCTCAACCAGTTCCCCGATCTGCAGGCCGACCGCCGCGCCGGACGACGCCACTTCCCGATCCGCTTTGGTCTGGCCGTCAGCAGCCGGGTCTATCTCGCATTCGTGTTCGCCGCCTGTCTGGCGATCATCTGGGGCGTCCTGGCCGATCTGTTCCCATTGCCGGCACTGCTCGCCCTGTTGCCGGCCAGCGCCGGACTGTACGCCTGGTTCGGCGCGATCGTTTACGCCGATGAACTGGGCGAGCAACCCCGCTATCTCGCCGCCAATGTACTCGGCGCGCTGCTCACACCGCTGGTGCTGGCTGCGGCCATCGCCTGCGGCCGTTAGGGATCCCCTGAACAACTCACGTCGCGGCCACGTGAGTTGTTCAGGGGATCCCCAGGTGCCGTTAAACTTGGTCGCCGCGGCCGCACCAGCCTCCCAATGCCATCGACCACGTCCAAGCCGATCGTAGACAAGCCGCTGCCGAAGGCCTCGGAGCTGCTACGCATCGACGTCCGCAACGCTCGCCTGAGTCCCGCCCAGCGCAAGTTCAACGAGCTCACTCGGCAGATCGACGCGGCCCGCGAACGGCTCGATTCCTGGCGCAGGCATGCCGATCGGATTGACAAGCGGATTGCCGACGAAGCACTGCCGCTGGAGGCCCAGTTGCGCCATTCGCAACGTGCGCTGCTGCTGCAGATCGACCAGTTGCTCAGCGGTCCACCCCTGCGGCCCAGGCTGCGTGCCGATCAGCATGAAGTCCTGCAGATCATGCTGACCGAACTGTGTGATTGCGTCCTGCAGGCCGAGCCCGATCCGGAAATCGAAGCGCTGCACGATCGCTACGCCGACATCAGTCTGGCCGATCAGCGGGCCGAAGACGAGGCCATCGATCGCGAGATGAACGAGGTCCTGATCAGCCAGATGTACGGGGCCGAGGTGTGGGAGGCGGTCAGGAACGACGATTGTCCCGTGGACGAAATGTTCGCGCGCGCCGCTGCCCATGCGCGCAGCAACCGCGCCGACGCGGCAGCAGAGCCAGAGCCAGAGCCCGAGCCAGCGCAGCCCGCAGGTCGCCGTAGCGCCCGGGAGCGTCGGAACGAGGCGCACGCCGAGCACCAACGGCAGCAGGCCCGCGAGGCCAGCCAGTCGGTGCGCGAGGTCTATCGCCGGTTGGTCCGTCAGCTCCATCCCGACCGCGAGACCGATCCGGTCCAGCACGCGCGCAAGACCGAACTGATGCAGCGCATCAACCGCGCCCACGCCGATGGCGATCTGCTTACGCTGCTGACCCTGCAGATGGAGGTCGAGCAACTCGGCGCCGACGAACTGGCCGAGTTGCCCGCTCAGCGTCTGGCCCACTTCAACCGCGTCCTGACCGAGCAGATGTTGCTGATCAGGGAAGAAATCCGCGCCTTCACGCAGTCGCTACAGCTCCGGCTGGGCGATCCCGATGGTCCACGCCTGACCCGTCCGAAACAGCTCGACACCTGGCTCGACGAACAACTGAACGATTTGCGCGCCATGCAACTGCACAATGAAGACACTCAGCGGCGATTGGCCGACAGCAAGTTGCGGCGCGCATGCATCAACGAACTGACCCGCGCTCGGGCGATGTACCAGCGCATGCTCGATGAAGAAGAGCGCGAGATTGACGCGTTGTTCGAGCAACTGGGCGGCCATGACGATGCTGATTTCGATCTGGCCGACTACGATACCGACCCCTTCGACCTCGATCCCTTCGCCGGTAATCCCTTCTGTCCCACGCCCGACCGCGGCCGCACTGGCTCCAGCCGCCCGCGATCGGCATCGAAGTCCAAACGCAAGAAGCGCAAGAAGAAGTAGCCTTTGCGTGGCACGAGGTCGCGGCCTTGGTGGGACGGTACTCAAAGCCGCCACGCACACCTCAAGGGGAACGTCTTGAAAATCATCCTCAGCCGCAAGGGCTTCGACTCGGCCAACGGTCGAAAGCCCAGTCCGATCTTCCCGGACGGAACGGTCTTCTCGCTGCCGATTCCATCGACGCAAGATGCGGTGCGACTGCGGGACTTGCGCCACGCTGACTTCGACGTGGCGGCGCATGTGCATGAGCTCACGCGCGGACGACTCGGCGCTGAGAACTGCGTCCACCTCGACCCGGACATCTATTCGACGATCCTGCCGCGACGGGCGGGATGGGTGCCGGCGCTGGGGCAGTCGGGCGCCGCGCAGTCACATCTTGCCGCGCAAGGCGTGGGCCCGGGCGACTTGTTCCTGTTCTACGGCTGGTTCCGGGAAACGCAACCCAGCGACAAGCAATCTGCATCTCGCGCCGATCGCCACGTGATCTTCGGCTGGCTGCAGATTGGCAGCGTCTGGAACATCAACACGGAACGGGAGCAACTGCTCGCCGCCCATCCCGGCGTTGCCGACCATCCGCATCTTGCAGCCCTTCCAAAGTACCAGGACAAGCGCAACAACTTTCTCTATGTCGCTGCTGCCGAGTTGCGTATCCCGGGCGTGGCGGAGACGGGATTGCCAGGCGGCGGTGCTTTCGAGCAGATCAGCCCAGCCCGGACACTGACTGCCCCCGAGCAGAGCCGCCGTTACTGGCAGCTGCCACGATGGTTCGTGAAGGAGGGCAGGCCGAGCTTGAGCTACCACGGCAGCCCTTCTCTATGGAGCGATCTGGGCGATTGCCTGGTGCTCAAGTCGGCAGCCATCGGCCAGGAGTTCGTCATGGAACTGCCGGAGGGGCCGGAGCCCGGAAACTGGTTGCGCAGCATCTTCGGGATTTCCGGAACGACGCAGACCTCGAAGTCCGACACTCGCATCTACCGCTACATCGTCCGCACCGACCGCGGCACGGCGCCCAATCCCTATGACGGTTAGGGCCCGCGCGGCAAGAACTCCCTAGCACCGAGGGCGTCCCTGGGCCTCGCCAGCAAGGCGCGCTTCGCAGGGAATGGCCTGTCCCCCTTGCCAAGAAGCGCAACGCCACTGGCGTGGTCCAGGGGCGGCCGAATGCAGGAAGTTGTTGTTGCGCGGGCCCTTGCTGCACGCTGGCCATCTGCAAGCCCAGAATCCGCAGAACGGCGCGCATCGGCGACTGGGTCATCGGCTTTCGTTCCCGCCGCCCCGGCGAAGTGCTGTATGCGATGCAGGTCGCCGAATCCCTGTCCTTCGCCGAATACTGGAACGATCCACGCTTTCGCAATCGCCGACCCGATCGGCGCAAGGTGCCCACCGACAACATCTACCGTCCTGCTTCATCATCAGATCCAGACGCCGAGGCCTGTGACTGGGTCCCGAACACGGTCCATCCGCTGACCGCCGCCAGGCGCGACCTGAGTGGCCGGCGAGTACTCGTGGCAACGAAGTTCTGGTACTTCGGCGATCAAAGTCAGCCGATCCATCCGGAGT
This sequence comes from Lysobacterales bacterium, assembly GCA_036722245.1. GTDB lineage: Bacteria > Pseudomonadota > Gammaproteobacteria > Xanthomonadales > SZUA-5 > JAWLAT01. The sequence continues at coordinate 1,359 of DAIMJK010000071.1, read as the reverse complement.
TGCTGCATCTCGCGCCGGTGACGCAGGGGCATGTCGTGGACCTTCACCGTCAGCCCGATGATTTGACCAAGCTGACGGACTGGCTGGATGGCTTCCAGCAAGGCGTGCGGGGCAAGCCGGTCGACTGGCGGGGGTCGCTTCCATCGGATCAGCCGCGAAAGGCGCGTTGCTAGCTAGCTAGCGTCGCAGTGCTTGCTGGAGGATCAAGCGGGCGACGCTGTACTTCATCGATGACGACCAGTCCCTGCAGTGGCCGCAACGCAGTCATCGGCTCCTGCAGGCGCGCCAGGCTGGTGGGATCCTCCAGATCGAAGTAGTTGACCGAAGCCTCGTCCAACAACTCGCGCGCCAAGGTCGTCTTGCCGCTTTGCCTGGGACCAGTCAGTACAACCACTCGGCTGCGCTTCAGCGCCGCCTGGATCTGGTCAAGAATCGCGGTGCGAGGAATCATTGCGTGAGTCTATTACCATGAAAATCCACCATCAAGTGCGGGATTTTCATGGTAAACGTGATCGTTGGGCGATAGTTGTCGGCGAACGTCTCGAGGCGATCAAAGCCAGCCAATCCCTCCGGGCAGGCGAAGATCGAAGTTTGGCGGGCGCGGGGGATCAGCCTGCGAGAGCTGCGCAATCGAAGCTTGTGGACCCCTGCAATCAAAACACCGCCTGCGCCGCCCGCCAGGTCAGCCCGAACAGCGGCAGCGTCGACAGCACGAACAACGCAAAGCGCACCGTGATCACATTGAACAGTGCCTGCCACAAGCTGTGCACCACGCGCAGGCCCACGAATGCCCAGGCCAGTCCGACGCTCAGCGCGCTGCTGTCGCCAACCACGGCCAGCACCAGCGCGACCGCATAGAACGCGGTGGGGATCTCCATCAGGTGGTTGTAGTTGTCGGCCTTCCAGCGCACCTTCGGCGGCAACTGGTTCATCTGCTCACCGCGCGGTGCATCGGGATTCAGCCGCATCCGCGCCTGGACGATGGCGGGAATGCGGGTGGCATACATCCACAGCCACATCAACAGCGTCCATGCGACCAGCGCGACCACGGGAGCCAGCATCGGGTTGGGGGTCGTCATCGTCAGATCCTGCGCGAAAGGGTGGCGCAGATGGTGCCGCAGGCGTCGGGGCAAAGGCTACAGCGACAAGCGCCAGGGTCGTGGCGGTTTCGGACTTGCTGGACCCGCGAATGGGTTGGACGGTTACTACGGGTATGCGCCAGCCGAGATCCTCAAGGCGTTCGGACATCTGCTGTCACAGTCGCATATCGATGTGGAGGATCGGGCTCGCGTCGAGCACGCGCTGAGGAACTACGCGGCGGGTCTGGATTTCGCTGATGCACTGCATCACGCCAGTTAT
>DAIMJK010000070.1:0-12913 GCA_036722245.1 Lysobacterales bacterium | reverse complement strand
CGATCGCCTGCGCGCGATCCTTCGCGCGCAGGCTGCTGGTACAACGGCGTGACCGCTCAGGGGCCGCGCGTCAACAGTTCCCGCATGTCAGGGCGTCCCTGGGCCTCGCCAGCAAGGCGCGCTTGGCAGGGAATGGCCAGCCCCCTTTGCCAGAAGCGCAGTGCCACTGGTGTGGCCCAGCGCCGAATGCAGGAAACCATTGTTGCGCGGGCCCTTTAGTCCGCCTGGCGACGCAGGAAGGTCGGGATGTCCAGATAGTCCTCCTGAGTGGCTACCGCGACCGACCCGATACTGACTGGTGCAGCAGCGGCGGCTGCCGAACTGGCCGACGCCGATCCCGCGCTGCTGACCTGGGGCACGACGCTGGGGCGGCGCAGCGGGCTGCGTACCGCACCGTTGTCGCTGTCGCCACCACCGCCGCGGACCACGCGTACATTGCGCAGCCCACCGAAGCTGTGGTGATCCTGGCTCTGACGCTGGTTCTGCCGGTTCAATCCGGTCGCGACCACTGTCACCCGCAACTCGTCCTGCAGGCTCGGGTCGAACACGGTACCGATGATCGTGGTCGCGTCATCGGATGCGAACTCCGCAATCGCGCGGCCGACCTCATCAAACTCGCGCATGGTCAGGTTCTGACCGGCGGTGATGTTGACCAGGATGCCGCAACCGCCCTTCAGGTCGATGTCTTCCAGCAGCGGGTTGCCGATCGCCGCTTCGGTCGCTGCGACCGCGCGGTCGTCGCCCTTGGCGGTGCCGGTGCCCATCATCGCCAGACCCATCTCGCTCATGACGGTGCGCACGTCGGCGAAGTCGACATTGATCAGGCCCGGCCGGGTGATCAGGTCGGCGATGCCCTGGACCGCGCCGAGCAGCACGTTGTTGGCTTCGCGGAAGGCATTCAGCAGCGACACGTCACGACCCAGCACGGTCAGCAACTTCTCGTTCGGAATGGTGATCAGTGAGTCGACATGCTGGGTCAGTTCTTCGATGCCCTGCAGCGCCACGTGCATCCGCTTGCGCCCCTCGAAGGGGAAGGGTTTGGTCACCACCGCCACGGTCAGGATGCCCAGATCCTTGGCAATCTGGGCAATCACCGGCGCCGCGCCGGTGCCGGTGCCGCCACCCATGCCGGCGGTTATGAACACCATGTCGGCACCGCGCAACACATCGGTGATGCGCTCGCGGTCCTCCAGCGCCGACTGCCGACCGACTTCCGGGTTGGCGCCGGCTCCCAGGCCCTTGGTGACGCTGCCACCGAGTTGCAGGATGGTCACCTCACCCTCGCTGAACAGTGCCTGGGCGTCGGTGTTGGCGCAGACGAACTCCACCCCCTCGACATTCGCCTCGACCATGTGACGGACCGCGTTGCCGCCGCCGCCGCCGACGCCGATCACCTTGATGACGGCGGTTGGATTCGTGTTTTCGATCATCTCAAACATGTTGGTCACCTTCGTTCTCCAGCCCATTTATCGCGTCACGGTGGTGGGACGTCCTGTCCGCTCCGCCACGCTGTTGATGCCGGTCCAGCCGGCAAAATCTAGAATTCTCCGTCGATCCACGTCTTCACGCGTTGCCACCAGCCGGCCAGTTTTCCCGGCGCGGCGCGCTTGTTCGGTTGCCGCTGGGCCTGCGCGCCGTACAGCAGCAGACCCACGCCGGTGGCATGGATCTGATTGCCGACGACCTCCGACAGGCCACTGACGCCGTGCGGTACACCGACCCGCACCGGCATGTGGAACACCTCTTCGGCCAGCTCGGTCAGGCCCTCGATGCGGGCGGCGCCGCCGGTCAGGACGATGCCGGCGGCAATCAGGTCCTCCAGCCCGCTGCGGCGCAGCTCGGCCTGAACCATGCCCAGGATCTCCTCGTAGCGCGGCTGCACCACTTCGGCCAGGGTCTGCCGCGCCAGTCGCCTTGGTGGCCGGTCACCGACGCTCGGCACCTGGATGCTCTCCTCGGCCGTGGCCAGGTCGGCCAGCGCACAGGCGTACTTGACCTTGATCTCTTCGGCATGCGGTGTCGGCGTGCGCAGGGCCACGGCGATGTCGTTGGTCACCTGATCGCCGGCGATCGGAATCACCGCGGTATGCCGGATCGCGCCCTGGGTGAACACCGCCACATCGGTCGTGCCGGCACCGATGTCGACCATCGCCACGCCCAGTTCGCGCTCGTCCTCGGTCAGTACCGCATAGCTGCTCGCCAGCGGTTGCAGGATCAGCTCGTCGACGGCCAGGCCGCAGCGGGCGACGCATTTGGAAATGTTCTGCGCCGCGCTGGCCGCGGCCGTCACCAGATGGACCCGCGCTTCCAGCCGGATGCCGCTCATCCCGATCGGATAGCGGATACCCTCCTGATCGTCGATCACGTATTGCTGCGGCAGCACGTGGAGGATCTTCTGGTCGGCCGGCACCGGCACTGCGCGCGCCGCATCGAGCACGCGTTCAACGTCATGGTCGCCGACTTCCTTGTCGCGAATCGCAACGATGCCGTGCGAATTGTGACTCTTGATGTGGCTGCCGGAGATGCCTGCGTAAACCGAATGGATCTCGCAGCTGGCCATCAGCTCGGCTTCCTCGATCGCACGCTGGATGCAGTTGACGGTGGACTCGATGTCGACCACGACGCCGCGCTTGATGCCGCGCGAGGGGTGTGAGCCCACACCGATCACCTCGATCGGCTCGCCCGGCGCGAACTCGCCGACGATCGCGACCACCTTCGAGGTGCCCACATCGAGACCGACGATCAGCGATTTGTCGCCTCTTTTGCTCATGGTCCCCTGCTGTTCATGGCGAGCCTGCTGCCAGTAGCGAATCTGCTGTTCATAGCGGTTGCGTTTCCCCGTCGCCCGAGTTGGCGGTCGCGGCGTCGCTGGCGGGGGACCAGGCGACGGCAAAGCCGTTGGTGTAGCGAAGATCGATGCGCGCCGGGGTGCGCTGCTCGCGCACGCGCAGCATCGGCAGCCCCTGCATCAGGCGCTGCCAGCGGCGGTCATGGTCGGCACTGCCGATGACGATCTCCAGTCCGCTGCTGGTCTGCAACAGGGCGCCACCGCGATCGCTCAGCAGCAGCCGCGACAGCTCCAGACCCAGTCGCTCCAGGTCCGGCTGGATCTGTTGATGCAGGCTCAGCGCTTCCTCCAGTCGAGCCGGACTCACATCAAAGCGGGGAATCCCGCCCATCGGCACGTGACTGTCGACATCGAAGATCCGCCCTTGCTTGTCGATCAATCGGTCCCGCCCGAGCCGGGCCAATACGCGCCGCTCGCTCAGACGCACTTCAACCGTGTCCGGCCAGCGCTTGCGTACCTCGACCGCCTCGACCCAGTTCATTGCCGCCACCCGGCTGCGGATCTCATGCAGCGGCAGGAAGAAGAATCCACCGCGCAGCGCTGGCGAGACCGCGGTACGAACCTGCTCGGCGGTGACCCGCTCGAACGGCCCGCTGACTTCGATCCAGCGTACCGGCGCGAGTGCGCTGGAGTCACGGCTGAGCACCATCCCGACCAGCGGCAGGGCCAGTGCCAGCATTGCCAGCACCAGCACCGGCAGCAGCCAGGGCTTGCGCTCGCTCATGCCGGGCCTCCGATGCTGTCGAGGATCGCCAGGCACAGCGCCTGGTAGCTCATGCCGACTGCGGCGGCGGCCTTGGGCACCAGCGAATGACTGGTCATACCGGGCGCGGTGTTGACCTCCAGCACATAGGGCTGGCCATCATCGTCAAGCATGATGTCGACCCGGCCCCAACCGCTGGCGCCGATCGCATCAAACGCATCCAACGCGATTTCCTGCAGCAGCTTTTCGTCCTCAAGGTCCAGGCCACACGGCACCAGATAGCGGGTGTCGTTGGCCTGGTACTTGGCGTGATAGTCGTAGAAGCCGGTCGCCGGCACGATCCGGATCGCCGGCAGCGCCTGCCCGGCGAGGATCGAGATGGTGAACTCGGGACCGTCGATCAGGCGCTCGGCCAGCACTGCCTGAGAATGCCGACGTGCCAGCTGCAGACCGGATTCCAGCGTCGCCAGATCGCGCGCCAGCGTGATGCCCACGGTGGAGCCCTCCAGCGCCGGCTTGACCACCAGCGGCAGCTCAAGCAGATCGACCAGCTCGACGGCAGTGGTGTCGGTCTCGACCACGGCGAAGTCCGCGGTGGGAATCTCCAGCCGCTGCCAGATCCACTTCGAGCGGATCTTGTCCATCGCCAGCGCCGAACCGAGGACGCCCGAGCCGGTGTACGGGATGCCCAGGCTGTTCAGTGCACCCTGCAGGCTGCCGTCCTCACCGGCACCGCCGTGGAGGATATTGAAGACCCGATCGACCGCACCGGCTGCGACCGCCGCGAGCAGTGCCGGCACGCCGTCATGGCCCTTTGCGTCGACACCGCTGGCCTGCAGCGCCTGCAGCACGTTGCGACCGCTGTCGAGCGAGACTTCGCGTTCGCTGCTGCTGCCCCCGTAGACCACCGCGACCCGACCGTAATGCGTGCTCATGCCGGTGTTCCCCGCAATTCGCCCAACTCACCCAGGGATTGAGCCACCGCGCCAATATCGCCGGCACCCTGCAACAACAGCAGGTCATCGGCCTGCAGCACCGGCGGCAGCGCCGCGATCACATCCAGTGCCTGGTCGACCACGATCGGATCGACCCGGCCACGGGCCCGGACCGCCCGCGCCAGCGCACGTGCATCAGCCCCGGCAATCGGCGCCTCGCCAGCGCTGTAGACCTCGGTCAACAGCAGCACATCGACCTCGCTGAGCACCTGCGCGAAATCGTCCAGCAACGCCCAGGTACGGCTGTATCGGTGTGGTTGGAAGACCATCACCAGACGGCGTTGCGGCCAGCCGGCGCGGGCAGCGTCGATGACCGCCTTGAGTTCGCGCGGGTGATGACCGTAGTCGTCGACGAACATGACCTCGCCGTCGGCGATTCGCAGCGGCGGGTGGATCGTGAAGCGCCGACCGACGCCGTGGAAGGCACCCAGCGCACGCACGATGGACTCGGCCGACACGCCCACTTCGAGCGCCACGGCGGCTGCGGCGCAGGCATTTAGCACGTTGTGCCGGCCAGGCAGAGCGAGCGTCACCGGCAGTGGCGCGTGATCCGGCAGGTGCAGCTGGAAATGCATCCGCGCCTGCTCCTGCACCACATCACTGGCCCAGACATCCCAACGCGGGTCGAAACCGTAGGTAAGTTGTGAGCGATGCGCCTGCGGCAGCAGTTCGCGCACGACCGGGTCCTCGCCGCAGAGCACCGCCAGCCCGTAGAACGGCAGATGATGGAGAAAGTCGACGAAGGCCTGCTTGAGGCGATTGAAGTCGCCGTCGAAGTTTTCCAGATGATCGACGTCGATGTTGGTGATCACCGCGATCATCGGCTGCAACAGCAGAAAGGACCCGTCGCTTTCGTCGGCTTCGGCGACCAGAAACTCGCTCTGGCCGAGTTGACCGTGGACACCAGCGGCATTGATCTGGCCGCCGACGACGAAGGTGGGATCGAGTCCACCCTCGGCCAGCACGCTGGCGATCAGACTGGTCGTGGTGGTCTTGCCGTGGGTCCCAGCCACCGCGATGCCACGGCGCAGGCGCATCAATTCGCCGAGCATCTCGGCCCTCGGCACCAACGGCAGGCGCCGCTGCCGCGCCGCGGCGACTTCCGGATTGGATCCACCGATGGCACTGGACACGACCACCACATCGGCGTCCCTGACGTTGTCCGCCGAATGCTCCGGATCGACCCGGATGCCCAGTTCCTGCAGCCGACGGGTGACCCGCGTCCGGGCCCGGTCCGAGCCGCTCACGTGATAGCCGAGGTTGTGCAGGACCTCGGCAATGCCGCTCATGCCGGAGCCACCGATGCCAACCAGATGGACCCGCGAGAAGCTCTTCATCAGGTCCCGATCGGGTGCGAAGCGGGGCGTCATCGGACCACCTCCAGGCAGGCCTGAGCGACCCGCTGGGCGGCGCCGACCGGAGCCAGTGCGCGACTGGCGCTGGCCATCGCGGCCAAGCGCTGATCGTCGCCCAGCAGCGCCCGCAGCACATCGGCAAGCCGCTCGACGTCGGTCTGCGCTTCCTGCAGCAAGACCGCGCCCCCGGCCTCCACCAGCCACTGCGCGTTGGCGCTCTGGTGGTCGTCGACCGCGAACGGGAACGGTACCAGTACGGCACCGACGCCGGCCGCAGCCAGCTCCGAGACAGTCAGCGCGCCGGCACGACAGACGACCAGATCGGCCCAGGCATAGGCCTGCGCCATGTCGGCGATGAAGGGACTGACCTCCGCCGCCACGCCGGCCTGGGCATAGGCCGCGGCCGTCGTGTCGGCGTGGTTGGCCCCCGCCTGATGGCGGATCTGCAGGCCGCTTCGATCCAGTCTGGCCAGAGCCTCGGGCAGCCGCTGATTCAGATAGCGCGCGCCCTGCGAGCCTCCCAGCACCAGCAGGCGCCGCTCGGTGGGTGCATGCGGTCGGGCCTGCGACGGCAGATCAAGGATCAACTGACGGACCGGGTTGCCGACCACCTCTGCCCGCAAGCGCTCCTGCTGCGGTCCGCCGAAGGCGAACAAGCGACGCCGCGCCAGCCGCATCAGCATCCGGTTGGTCAGGCCGGGAATGCGGTTTTGCTCATGCACCACCAGCGGTACCCGCAGCAGCCAGGCAGCCAAGCCACCGGGGCCGGCGGCGAAGCCACCCAGTGCCAGCGCCGCGCGCGGACGCAAGCTGCGCAGCGCGGCGAAGGCCTCGAACACGGCCCGCAGCAGATTCAGCGGAGCGCCCAACCAGCCGCGCCAGCCCTGGCCGCGCAGGCGCTGCACGGCAATGCCGGTGAACGGCAGGCCGTGCTCGGGGACCAGCCGCGATTCCATACCGCCGCGCGCACCCAGCCAGCTGACCGGAATCGCCTGTGCGCGCAATTGCTCGGCCACAGCCAGTCCCGGAAAGACGTGGCCGCCGGTGCCGCCGGCCAGAATCAGCACCGGACGGTCATCATTGTTGCCGACCCCGCTCATGCCAACGCCTCCACCCGTGGCACCCGCCGCGGCGGAGGGCTGTGTTCGGTTCGTGCCAACTCGCGGGCGATCCGCAGCAGTACACCCACCGCAACGCAACTCATCAAAACGCTGCTACCGCCCGAAGACACGAACGGCAAGGTCAGGCCCTTGGTCGGCAGCACACCCAGATTGACGCCGATGCTGATGGTGGCCTGCAGCGCGAACCACAGCCCGATGCCGTACGCGAGTGAGCCGGCGAAGACCCAGTCGCGCTCGAACGCGGTCAGCCCCAGCTTGAAGGCACGCCCGGTCAGCAGTGCGAACAGACCCAGCAGCAGGACCAGGCCGAAGAAGCCCATTTCCTCGGCGATCACCGCGACAATGAAGTCGGTGTGGGCCTCGGGCAGGTAGAACAATTTCTGCACGCTGTCGCCCAGGCCGACACCAAACCACTCGCCACGGCCCACCGCGATCAAGGCCTGGGTCAGCTGGAAGCCGTCGTTGAAGGGATCCTCCCATGGGTTCAGGAAGGAGGTCAGCCGGCGCAGGCGGTAGCTTTCCATCCGGGCCAGGATCACGATCACCGGCACGGCCAGCAGGCCGACTCCGACCAGCCGCGGTGCGGAGGCGCCGCCCAGCCAGAGCATCCCCACGGCGATCCCGATCAGCAGCACCGCGCCACCGAAATCCGGCTGCGCCAGCAGCAGGCCGACCATCGCGGCGACCAGCGCGAGTGGTTTCAGCACACCACCCATGCTGTTCTGGACCGACTGGCGGTGGCGCACCAGATAGCCGGACACGTAGATGATCAGCAACAGCTTGACCAGTTCGACCACCTGGAAGCCGGCGATGCCCAGCGTGATCCAGCGCCGCGCGCCGTTGACGCGCACGCCGATCCCGGGCAGGAACACCAACAGCAACAGCAACAAGCCGGCCAGCGCGGCCAGGGGCGACCAGCGCTGCAGCAGGCTCAACGGCACGCGCCACATGACGCAGGCGGCGGTCACACCCAGCAACAGAAACATCACGTGGCGGGTGACGAAATGGAAGGGACCCACGCCGTGCGCCTCGGCGATCGCGATCGAGGTCGAAGTGACCATGACCAGCCCCAGCATGATCAGACCGATGGTGGCCAGCAGCAGCCCCCCGTCAGGTCGTTCGGTGGCCTCGGCGAACATCCGCGGATCCATGACGGCAGCCATGCTCAACGCACCTTCAGGGTCGCCAGACCCAGCAGCACCAGCACCACGCTGATGATCCAGAAGCGCACAATGACTCGCGGCTCCGGCCATCCCTTGAGCTCGAAGTGATGGTGAATGGGCGCCATCCGGAAGATCCGCTTGCCGGTGGTCTTGTACGAGCCCACCTGCAGGATCACGCTCAAGGTTTCGAGCACGAAGATGCCACCCATGATCAGCAATACCGCTTCCTGTCGCACGATGACCGCGACCAGTCCGAGTACCGCGCCGAGTGCGAGCGCGCCGATATCGCCCATGAAGACCTGTGCCGGGTAGGTGTTGAACCACAGGAAGCCGAGGCCGGCGCCGGCCATCGCGCTGCAGACGATGGCCATCTCCTGCGCCCCCGGGACGCGCGGGATGGCCAGATATTCGGCAAACACCGCGTGCCCGCTGAGGTAGGCGAAGATGCCCAGCGCCGAGGCCACCAGCACGGCAGGCATGATCGCCAGGCCGTCGAGGCCGTCGGTCAGGTTGACCGCATTGGAGAAGCCGACGATCCAGAAGTAGGCAATCACGATGAAGCCCAGGCCCAGTGGGAAGACCGCTTCCTTGAACACCGGCAGGAACAACTGGGTCGCCGCGGGTACGTCCGCGCTCAGGTACAGGTAGATCGCCGCGGCGGCACCGAAGATCGACTGCAGCAGGTACTTCCAGCGTGCCGGCAGACCGCGGCTGTCCTTCATCACCAGCTTGCGATAGTCATCGATCCAGCCGATGAAACCGAAGCTGATCAGGACGGCCAGCGCCACCCAGACATAGCGGTTGGTCAGATCGCACCAGAGCAGGATCGAGATGGCCATGCTGACCAGGATCAGCAGCCCACCCATCGTCGGCGTACCGGCCTTGGACAAGTGCGACTCTGGGCCGTCTTGCCGAATGGTTTGTCCGATCTGCCGCTGGGTCAGGGTGCGGATCAGCTTCGGTCCGATCGCCAGCGCCAGGCCAAGTGCGGTCAGCGCGCCCAGGATCGACCGCAGCGTCACGTACTGAAACACGTTGAAGGCGCTGATGTAGGGCGCCAGCAGTTCACTCAGCCACAGCAGCATGCGCCCTCCTCGGCACCCATGAGGGCATCCACCACGCGATCCATCGCCGATGAGCGCGAACCCTTCACCAGCAGCAATCTGGCACCGTCGGTACCAGTGACGGGCAACCGCAACTTCGCGCAGAGCGCGTCGAACAGCTCAGTCTGGTCAGCATGACTGCTGCCACCGGCGCCGAACGCAGCAGCCGCCGACGCAGCCAGCGGGCCGAGCGCGAACAGCCGGCAAAACCCTGCCTGTCGCGCCTGCCTGCCGGCTTGCGCATGCAGTTCGGCAGCGTCCATTCCCAGCTCCAGCATGTCCCCCAGGGCCAGCCAGCGCTCACCGGCCAGCGCCGTGACCGCTTCCATGGCGGCCTTTAACGAGGCCGGGTTGGCGTTGTAGCTGTCATCGACGATCAGCAAGTCGCCCTTGTGCTTGAGCTGCAGGCGGCGCGGCTCGGGCTGGGCCCGACTCAGGCCACGCGCGATCTGCTCCAGGCTGGCCCCCAGCGCCAGTCCGACACTCGCCGCGGCCAGGGCGTTGGCGATGTTGTGCGCGCCGAGCAGCGGCAGTTCGACCTCGATCCGCCCGGCCGGCGTGCGTAACGTGAAGCGCTGCGGTGAGCCGCTGCGAATCGCTACTGCCGACACATCAGCCGGGGCGCGACCGAAGGACAACTGTGACTTCCCCGTGGCGAGCCTTCGGAAGCTGTCGGCGAAATCGTCGTCGGCCGGAATGATCGCGGTGCCCTTCGGTCCCAGCGCGGCATAGATCGCGCCTTTGGTCCGGGCGATCTGCTCGCGAGTATCGAACTGCGCCAGATGGGCGTCGCTGACATTGGTGATCAGCGCCACATCCGGGGTGGCAATGCGGCACAGCTGTTCGATGTCGCCGGGCTTGCCGGCGCCCATCTCGAGCACCGCAAAGGCATGCTCCTCACCGAGCTCGGCCAGAGTCAGCGGCAGACCCAGCTCGTTGTTGTAGTTGCCACGGGTGGCCAGCGTGACGCCCAGTTCCTCGAGGATGCCGCGACACAGGTTCTTGACCGTGGTCTTGCCGTTGGAGCCGGTGATCGCCACGGTCTGCAGCTTCAGGCGGCGATGCTGCCAGCGCGCCAGATCGGCCGCCGCAAGCGCGACATCGGCCACCCGCAACTGCGGCAGCGGATCGTCCACCCAGCGAGTCACCAGCGCTGCGGCAGCGCCGGCCGCACGCGCCTGCGGCAGGAAGTCATGGCCATCGCTGCGCGCGCCGGGCAGCGCGAGGAACAGACTGCCAGGGCGGACCTTGCGGCTGTCCAGCACCATCCCGCGTACAAGCACATCCTCGCCACGCAGCGTGCCGCTGCAGATATGTTCGGCCTGGGTCAGGCGGACCGTCAGCATGGCCGAGCTCCGACCCAGCGCGCCGCGACCTCGGCATCATCGAAGGGCTGCCGCTGGCCGCCTATCTCCTGCCAGCGCTCATGGCCCTTGCCGGCGATCAGAACCAGATCATCGGCTCCAGCACCGGCCAGCGCCAGGCCGATCGCCCTGGCCCGATCACGCTCCACCCGCACTGGCGCAGCTGTACTGAAACCAGCCAGAATCTGCGCCACGATGGCATCGCCGTCTTCGCCGCGGGGGTTGTCGTCGGTGACGATGATCCGGTCGGCGCCGGCTTCGGCCACCGCGGCCATCAACGGTCGCTTGCCCGGATCGCGTTCACCGCCGCAACCGAAGACCAGCCAGAGCCGGCCCGCCACATGCGGTCGCAGACTGCCCATGGCCTGCGCCAGCGCATCGGGCGTGTGGGCATAGTCGACCACCACCGCCGGCCCACAAGCGCGTTCGATCCGTTCCATCCGACCGCGCACCGGACGCAAGGCGGTCAGGGCGCGAGCGGTGTCGGCCAGTGAATGACCCAGCGCCAGCAGCGTTGCGCCCACGCCCAGCGCATTGCTCAGGTTGAAGCGTCCGAGCAACGGCAGCCGCAGCGCCGCCCGCTCGCCGCCATGGACCAGCTCGCAGCTCAGCCCCTGGGCATCGGCACAAACCGCAACCGCGCGCAGCTCGGCGGGTTGGTCGATCGCGTAGCCGATGCAGTGCAGCTCCGGTGCCAGTTGCTGCTGCAATCGGCGTCCCCACTGGTCATCCAGATTGATCACCGCCACTTCCAGCCCGGGCCAGCCGAACAGGCGTGCCTTGGCCGCAAAGTAGTCTTCCATGTCGGCGTGGTAGTCGAGATGGTCGCGGCTCAGATTGGTGTACAGCGCGGCCCGGAAATGGACCCCGTCGACGCGCCCCTGCACCAACGCATGGGAAGACACTTCCATTGCCACCAGATCGGCCCCGGCCGCGCGCATTCCGGCCAGCCAGCGCTGGGTCACGGCAGCGTCCGGAGTGGTCCGCTCGGTGCTCTCCAGCGCATCGGCAAAGCCGCTGCCCAAAGTGCCCTGGGTCGCCACCATGTGGCCCAGCGCAGTCAGGCTCTGAGCCAGGAACTGGACCGTAGAGGTCTTGCCGTTGGTCCCGGTCACGCCGAGCACGCCAAGCCGGCGTGAGGGCTCGTCGAAGGCCAGACTCGCCAGTCGGCCTGCCGCACTCGCCAGCCCGGGCACGGTCAGCAATGGCAGCCGAATAGTCACCGCGGATGGCTCATCGCTGAGGACCGCGACGGCACCGCGCTGCTCGGCCTGGGCGACGAAGTCCAGACCGTGGCTGCGCTCGCCGCGCAGGGCCACGAAGACATCGCCCGGCTGCACCGCGCGACTGTCCAGTGCCATGCCGCGCACTGGCACCTTCGCCAGTTCCGGTGGCAGAACCACGCGCAGACCAGCACGGTCGATCCAACTCGCCATGTTCAGGGCGATCGCGCTCATGGTTCCACCGGTTCGGCCACCGGACTGGCCAGCGCGGCGATCTGGGTACCCTCGGGCAGATCGCCGGCGGGCGGTACATCGAACAGCCGCAAGGCGCCAGCGACGACCCTGGAGAACACCGGCGCGGCCACCGCGCCACCGTAGTACTCACCACCGGTGGGCTCGTCGACCACGACCACGCAGGCCACCTGCGGCCGGTCGGCCGGCGCGTAGCCTGCAAAGACGGAGATATAGCGTGCCTCGTAGCCTCCGCTGCCGATCTTGCGCGCGGTACCGGTCTTGCCGGCAACCTTGTAGTGCTCCACGTTGGCGCGCGTCGCGGTGCCGCCGACCGCCGTCACGGTCTCCAGCATGTTCTTCACGAACTCGGCCAGGATCGGATCGATGACGGCGGTGGATGGGTTGTTGGATCCATGCACAAATGAGGGCGAGCGCATCCGGCCACCGTCGGCGAGCGCGGCATAGCCTTGCGCCAGTTGCAGTACCGTAGTCGACAGGCCATAGCCATAGGACAGCGTGGCGCGCTCCACCGGTCCCCAGCGCTTGGGATCGGGCAGGCTGCCGGGGGCCTCGCCGGGAAATCCCGAGCCGGTAGGCTGGCCGAAGCCGAAGCGCCGATACATGTCCCACAGGTGCTCACTGGACATGCCCTGAGCCAATCGGGTGGCGCCGACATTGCTCGACTTGGACAGGATGCCGGCCAGATCCAGCCGGCCATAGTTGCGGAAGTCGCGCACTACATGATTGGCCACCGCGAGCGTACCCGGGTTGGTGTCGATAATGCTGCGGGCATCGAAGCGACCG